>JAEYVD010000252.1 GCA_023432075.1 Pseudomonadota bacterium
TTATAATCGACAGCTCCTGGTCTATGCCATTTCCCCGGTCCACCATATGACGCGCCTGCTCCGCGGTGGTCGCCATCTGTACGTAATCATGCGCTACGTCCTTGAACAGGCTGATCAGGTCCACTTCCTGCTGGTAGTCGCCGCCCAACGCGCTGCGCGCCTGCTGGCCCACCAGCGCCACCACCGGCTGATGATCCAGTTTGGCGTCGTACAGGCCGTTGAGCAGATGGATGGCGCCGGGACCGGACGTCGCCAGGCACACGCCCACCTGCCCCGTGAACTTGGCATGGGCGCACGCCATGAACGCGGCGCTCTCTTCGTGGCGGGCTTGTATGAATTCCAGCGGTTCCTGCGTGCGGCCGAACGCGCCGATGAGGCCATTGATGCCGTCGCCGGGATATCCGTAAACCTTCCGCACGCCCCACTGCGACAGCCGCTTCAACACGAAGTCCGACACTGTTTCCATACGTTTCTCCATGCGGTCATCGTTGAAAGCGTCTCCTTGCAGCAACCGCCGTTCCTGCCCCTGACGGGAATTTGGGCGCGCGCGCACAGCTAAAAATTACAAAGCGGCCGTTCGGGTGCGCTGCGCGCATCGTCATTCCGTCATTTGGATGACCCGCATCTGTGCTGCATTGCGCAATTTTTCTTATGCCGCCGGGTTTGGGCACACGGCTTGCGTATGGGAGGGCCTCGGCGTAATCGCGGTCGAGTCGCAACTGTCTCGATCCGCCTATCAACTGGAGCAAGCATGGCAAAGACAAGAACCCTGATTGTGGCGGGAGAAGCTTTCCCGCTGGCCAAAACGGGCGGACTGGGAGATGCCATTACCGGCATGGCCCGCGCATTGATGGAGGCCAGAATGCCTCTAAGCGTGCTGTTGCCAGCGTATCGGGGCGTGCGGGCCAAGCTGAACCGCGTGCGCGAAGTTGCGACGTTGCATGATTTGCCGGGCGGGCCGGCCGTCCTCCTGGAAGGCAAATGCCCCCAGTCCGGCATCGATTACCTGGTGCTGGAAAACGACGCGTTGTATGACCGCGGCGGCCTCTACGCCGACGAAAACGGGCGCGAGCACCCCGACAACGGCGTTCGCTACGCGGCCCTTGCGCACGCGGCCGTGCGCGTGGCGGCGGGATTGCCGGGCGTGGCGCGCCCCACGCTGGTGCACGCGCACGACTGGCATGCCGGTCTGGTGCCGCTGCTGCTGCGCGCGGCCGACTTGCCCGACGTCAAAAGCGTGATGACCATCCATAACCTGGCGTTCCAGGGGCTGTTCCCGATGGCCTGCGCGGACGAATTCGGCGTGCCGCAATGGGCCCGCAGCGATGATGGCGCCCAGGCATGGGGGCAGCTGAACTTCCTGAAGGCCGGCATCCGCTACGCGGACCGCGTCACCACGGTCAGCCACACCTATGCGCGCGAAATCATGACGCCCGAATTCGGTTGCGGCCTGGATGCGCTGCTGCGCAGCCGTGCGGACGACCTGCTGCCGATCCCGAACGGCATCGACGACGTGCTGTGGAATCCCGCGCACGACCCGTATCTGCGCAGTCATCGCTATTCCGTTCGCGATCTCACCAACAAGATCCACTGCAAGGCGGCGTTGCAACGGGAGTTCGGCCTGCGGCCGGACCTGGGCGCGACGGTGATCGGCATGGGCAACCGGCTGACGGAACAGAAGATGGCGGACGTCGCGGTGCACGCGCTGCCCGAGGCGCTGGACCGTCATCCCAACCTGCAGATCGCCATTCTGGGCCAGGGCGATCACCGGCTGGAAGAAGCCCTGCAGGACATTTCGCGCCGCTACCCCGGCCGCTGCGCCACCCATATTGGTTACGACGAGGGCATTGCCCATCGTCTGCACGCGGGTTCCGACATCCTGCTGCATGCCAGCCGCTTCGAGCCGTTCGGCCTGACGCCGCTGTATGCGATGCGCTACGGCACCCTGCCGATCGGCTCGCGGGTGGGCGGCATGGCCGACACGATCCAGGACCCGGGTCCGCGCGCCCCGCTGTCGGCCATGGCATCGGCCACCGGCCTGCTGTTCGAAGGTGACTCGCCGCAAGCCATGAGCGCCGCGATCGACCGCGCCATCGACCTGCGTGGCCACGGCATTCTGTGGCGTCTGATGCAGCGCAACGCGATGAACAGCGATTTTGGCTGGCGCGCCGCGGTCAGCCTGTACGCCAGCCTGTACCGGTCGCTGGTGGAACCCGATTACCGCGATGCGGCGCCCGCCTCGGCTGCACAGCCGGCCGATGTGTCGGCCGTCAGCCGCCGCCAGCCGCGAACCGGCGGCGCGATGCCCGCCGCCATCTAAGGAGCCAGCCCGGTGCCCCCTCCCACCGTCCCCGCGCCGACCCGCGCCCCGCTACGTCTCTATCACGCCCGCGCTGGCCTGCCGGAAGGCGATGCCGCCGTCCAGGCCTTGTGCAAACGTCTCGCGCAGCGCGGATTCAACGCCGTGCTGGTGCCGGCCCCGTGGCTGACCGGACCTCAGCCGGGTTCGCGCGCCGCGCAGGACGCGGACATGGCACGGATGAACGGCCAGGAAGCACCGATTACCCAGTGGTACACCCAGATGACGGCGCTGCTGTCGGCGCACGGCTTGTCGCTGTTCGTTGACGTGATTCTGGACCGCAGCGCGCGCAATGCGGTGACGACGACCGCGGAACCCGGATGGTACCGGTCGCTGCATGAAGCGCCCGCGCGCGACCCGCGCCTGACGCAGGAGGCGCGCGGGATGCTGCACCTGCCCGAAGGCGCCCTGCCTCCGGGGTTTCTGCCGGCCTGGACCGAACGTTTGCTCGGCTGGACGCGCAGCGGGGTCAAGGGCCTGGTCTTCCAGGCGCCTCACCGGCTGCCCGCGGACGCCTGGCGAGAGCTGGGCGCCGCGCTGCGCGCGCAGAATCCGGACGTGCGCCTGATGGCCTGGACCCCCGGCCTGTCGCCCGTCAACCTGGCCGGACTGCGGGACGCGGGCTTCGACGCCGCGTTCTCTTCCCTGCCCTGGTGGGATTTCAAGTCGTCGTGGCTGGCGGAAGAGGACGCGCGCCTGCGCGCCATCGGCCAGGTCATTGCCGCGCCGCCCCAGTCCGGCGCGCAGTCGCCGTCCGAATTCGGCCAAAGCGCGCTTTGGAGCGCAGCCCTGTCGGGCGATGGCCTGATGCTCAACGACGAAGACGAACACCGCCTGCCGGACGTGGAGGCGGTGAACGCCTGGTTTGCCGATTCGCGCCTGAAGGGCCCGCTATGCGTGCTGGGCGGACGCGACGGCAGTTGCACCGTGCTGCTGCGCGACGCGGGCGATGGGGCAACGCTGGCCCTCGCGGTCAATCCCTCGCCGACGGCGCATGCGGGCGTGGACTGGGATGCGCTCGCCCCGATGCTGCCGCCGGCCGATCTCGTCCCTTTCACGCCGCCTGCTGGCTTGCAAGCTCAGGCCAATTCGCTGGCTGCGGGAGACTGCGCGCTGCTGATGTTCCAACCCACGCAGCCGGTACGCGACGCCGTGCGTCACCACCGGACCCGCGCCGATGACCTGGCTAACCAGCGCGTCGCGCTGGAGAACATCAGCCCCGCCGTCGATGGCGGCCTCTATCCCATCAAGTCGATTCCGCACGCACGCATCGTCGTGCAGGCCGACATCTTCATGGATGGCCACGACCAGCTGGCCGCCGAGGTGCGCTGGCGCGCCAAGGACGAAGCACGCTGGCACACCGTGCCCATGACGCGCGGCCTGAACGACCGTTGGGAAGGCGCCTTCCGGCCGCGCCGCGTCGGGGCGCATGAGTTCGTGGTGGCCGCCTGGTTCGACGCCTGGCATACCTTTACTCACGACATCGAGGTCAAGCACCAGGCGGGCCGCGAAATCACGCTGGAGGTCCACGAGGGCCTTGCCCTGCTGCGCGACGCACTGGCCCGCGCCGACGCCGGGTCGCCCGCCGGCGCGGACGCCGAACCCGTGCGCCGTGCGCTCGCGGCATTCGCGGACGCCGACCTGGCGCATCCCGTGCCGCCGACGCAGGCGCAGGTCGACGTACTGCTGGACCCGGCACTGGCGCGGACCATGCACGAACTGGACGACCACCCTTTCGAAGCAGTCACCGCCAATGCCTACCCGATCTGGGTTGACCGCAGCCAGGCCGTCCATTCCAGCTGGTACGAACTTTTTCCGCGTTCGCAGGCGGCCGAGCCGGGGCGCCATGGCACGTTTGACGACGTGATCGCGCGGCTGCCGGACATCCGCGAAATGGGCTTCGATGTGCTGTACATGCCGCCCATTCACCCGATCGGCCAGCGCAACCGCAAGGGTCGCAACAACAGCTTGCGCGCAGAGCCCGACGACGTGGGCAGTCCCTATGCCATTGGCTCGCAGAGCGGCGGCCACGACGCCATCGAGCCCGCGCTCGGCACCCTGCCCGACTTTCTGAACCTGGTGGATGCGGCGGCCCAGCAAGGCATGGAGATCGCGCTGGACTTTGCCATCCAGTGTTCGCCGGACCACCCGTGGCTGACGCAGCATCCTGACTGGTTCTCGTGGCGGCCGGACGGGTCGATGCGCTACGCCGAGAACCCGCCGAAAAAGTACGAGGACATCGTCAACGTGTCTTTTTACGGCGGCCAGAATCGGCGGGGCCGCAAGCTTGGTCTGTGGCGCGCGCTTCGCGACGTCGTGTTGTTCTGGGTACACCACGGCGTGCGGATCTTCCGCGTGGACAATCCGCACACCAAACCCCTGCCGTTCTGGCAGTGGCTGATCGGCGAAGTCCACGCGCAGCATCCGGATGTGATCTTCCTGTCCGAGGCCTTTACCCGCCCGAAGATGATGTACCGGCTGGCCAAGATCGGCTTCACGCAGTCGTACACGTACTTCACGTGGCGCAACGAGCGATCCGAGCTGGAAGCCTACCTGCAGGAGATCTCGTCGCCGCCGGCGGCCGACTTCTTCCGCCCGCACTTTTTTGTGAATACACCGGACATCAATCCGTTCTTCCTGCAGACCTCGGGCCGCCCCGGCTTTCTGATCCGCGCGGCGCTGGCCGCGCTGGGCTCGGGCCTGTGGGGCCTGTATAGCGGCTTCGAGCTCTGCGAGGGCGCGCCGCTGCCGGGCAAGGAAGAGTACCTGGACTCCGAGAAATACGAATTGCGCCAGCGCGACTGGCATGCCCCCGGCAATATCCGCGCCGAGATCACCCGCCTGAACCAGATCCGGCGCGCCAACCCGGCGTTGCAGACCCATCGCGGCCTGACGCTGGCCGCCAGCACCAACAACCGGGTGCTGGCTTTCTACAAGTCCACGCCGGGCCACGGCAATGTGGTGCTTGCCGTCATCAGCCTGGATCCGTTCCAGACGCAGGAGACGCGCGTCGAGGCGCCGTTTTGGCTGTTCGGCGAATCCGACGCCGGGCAGCTGTCCGCCGAAGACCTGCTGACCGAAACCCGCGAGACCTGGCATCAGAAGCACCGAAGCCTGACGCTGCCCCCCGATCAACCTTATCGCGTGTGGCGGCTTTCGCTGCATGGATGAAGCCCGCGCCCAACGCCATGATGAGTAAAGCCCAACCCATTCAGGATGATCCCCTCTGGTACAAGGACGCCGTCATTTACCAGCTTCACGTCAAGTCGTTCTTTGACTCGAACGGCGACGGCGTTGGCGACCTGCCCGGCCTGATTTCCAAGCTGGACTACATCGCCAGCCTGGGTGTGAACACCATCTGGCTGCTACCCTTCTACCCGTCTCCCCGCCGCGACGACGGCTACGACATCGCGGACTACCGCGGCGTGCACGCGGACTACGGCACCATCGCCGACGTGCGCAAGCTGATCCGGGCCGCGCATGCCCGGGGCTTGCGCATCATCACCGAACTGGTGGTCAACCACACGTCGGACCAGCACCCGTGGTTCCAGCGCGCCCGCGCGGCCAAGCCCGGATCGGCGGCGCGCAACTTCTATGTCTGGTCCGACAACGACAAGGCGTACGCCGGCACGCGCATCATCTTCTGCGATACCGAAAAGTCGAACTGGACCTGGGACCCGGTGGCCAACGCGTACTTCTGGCACCGCTTCTATTCGCACCAGCCCGACCTGAACTACGACAACCCGCAGGTGCTCAAGGAAGTGCTGTCCGTCATGCGCTATTGGCTGGACATGGGCGTGGACGGGCTGCGCCTGGACGCGGTGCCTTACCTGGTGGAGCGCGAAGGCACCAACAACGAGAACTTGCCCGAGACGCATGAGGTGCTCAAGCAGATCCGCGCAGTGATCGAGGCCGAGTACCCCGGCCGCCTGCTGCTGGCCGAAGCCAACCAGTGGCCCGAGGACGCGCAGGAGTATTTCGGCGCGGGCGACGAATGCCACATGTCCTTTCACTTCCCGCTGATGCCGCGGATGTACATGGCCATCGCGCAGGAAGACCGCTTTCCGATCACCGACATCATCCGCCAGACGCCCGATATTCCGCCGACCTGCCAGTGGGCCATCTTCCTGCGCAATCACGACGAGCTGACGCTGGAGATGGTGACGAGCCGCGAGCGCGACTACTTATGGAACGTTTACGCGGCCGAGCCGCGCGCCCGCATCAACCTGGGCATCCGCCGCCGGCTGGCGCCGCTGCTCGAACGCGACCGGCGCCGTGTCGAGCTGATGAACAGCCTGCTGCTGTCGATGCCCGGCACGCCGGTGCTGTACTACGGCGACGAACTGGGCATGGGCGACAACGTCCACCTGGGCGACCGCGACGGGGTGCGCACGCCGATGCAATGGTCGCCCGACCGCAATGGCGGCTTTTCGCGCGCCGATCCCGAACGGCTGCCATTGCCCGTGCTGATGGGCCCGCTGTACGGCTACGAGGCCGTCAACGTCGAGGCGCAGCAGCGCGACCCGCATTCGCTGCTGAACTGGACGCGGCGTCTCCTGGCCCAGCGCGGACAAAGCCACGCCTTCGGCCGCGGCACGTTGCGCTTCATCTACGCCGGCAACCGCAAGATCCTGGCCTACCTGCGTCAGTGGGAAGACACGACCATCCTGTGCGTGGCGAACCTGTCGAATGCGGCCCAACCGGTCGAGCTGCACATGCAGGAGTTCTCGGGCCGGGTACCCGTGGAAATGCTGGGTGGCACGCCCTTCCCCGCGATCGGCGAACTGCCCTATCTACTGACGCTGCCGCCCTACGGCTTTTACTGGATGGACCTGAGTCAGGACGCCGCGCCGCCCGGATGGCACGCGACGGCGCCCGCCCAGATGCCCGAACTGATTACCCTGGTGCTCAAGAACCGGGGCGGCGCGGCGCTGACCGACGCGTCCCGCGCCACGCTGGAGCGCGAGATCCTGCCGCAATATCTGGCGCGCCAGCGCTGGTATCCGGGGTCGGAGGCGCCGGCCCGCGCACGTCTGGCCTACGCCACGCCGTTCGCCTCGGCCGACGGGGAATTCTATTGGGCCGAGATCGAGCCGGAGGACGGTACGACGGGCATGCGCGCGCAAGCGCCCTTTGTCCTGGTCTGGGACGAGACCGCCGTCATCCAGTACGCCATTGCCCGCGTGCGCCGCGGCGCCGAAGTGGGCGTCCTGGCCGACGCCTTCCTGCAGCCGGGCTTCGTGCGCAGCACGCTGCGCGCGATGCAGGCGAGCGCGGAACTTGACGGACGCAGCGGCGGCAAGCCGGGCGACAAGCCGGGCGTGATCCGCTTTCTGCCCGAGGCGGGGCTGGCCAACATGGATTTCGACGGCGACCTCGACATGCACTGGCTGTCGGGCGAACAGTCCAACAGCTCGGTCATCGTCGGTAATGCCGTCATCCTGAAGCTGATCCGCAGCGTGCAGCCGGGCCTGTCGCCCGAAGCCGAGATGACCCGCTACCTGACACGGGCCGGCTACGGGAACATTCCGCCGCTGCTGGGCGAGGTGCAGCGCGTCGACGCCGAGGGCGTCGTGCACACGCTGGCGGTCGCGCACGGCTACGTCTCCAATGAGGGCGATGCCTGGAGTTGGACCCTGGACTACCTGAAGCGCACGCTGGCCAACGCCCTGTTGGTTGGCAGCTCGCCCGAGGAGTTCGAGGAAACCCTGGAAGGCTACGCCGTCATGGCCGGCACCATCGGAGAACGGCTGGGCCAGATGCACACGCTGCTGGCCGCGCCAACCGATGATGCAGACTTCCAGTCGCGAGCCGCCAGCCAGACGGATGCGGACAAGCGGGCCGAGCAGGTGCTTGCGCTGCTGGACCGCGCCGAAAAGAACCTGCGCGCGACGCTGGACAAGCTTGAAGAGCCGTCGCATGCCTGCGCGGAGTGGTTCTTCGAGCATCACGAGCGCCTGGCCAAGCGCGTCACCGAGATGGCGCAGGCCGAGGTGGGCGCGCCGTGGCTGCGCATACACGGCGACTTCCACCTGGGCCAGGT
>JAEYVD010000262.1 GCA_023432075.1 Pseudomonadota bacterium
GCGCCGCGCAGCACGCGATCCAGTTCCAGCACCGACTGATACAGCACGCGGGTGCCGTCCAGGAGTTGCGCCGGTTCGATCCATTCTTCGGGGCAGTGGCTGCGGCCGTTCAGGCAGGGGATGAAGATCATGCCGATGGGGCCGGTGGGCGCCATGTAGACGGCGTCGTGGCCGGCGCCGCTGGGCAGGCGCATCGACGCGTAGCCCAACTGGTCGGCGGCAGCCTTGACGGCGTCCATCACCAGGGGCGAACAGTCCGTGGGCTGCGCGCGGCTGAGCTGCGTGAAACCGGCGGTCAGGCGCAGCGCCTTCAGGTCGTCCGACACGCCGGCCATCAGGGTTTCCGGAAAGGCGTCCAGCACGGCATTGCTGTCGCTGCGCATTTCCAGCGTCATCTCGACCCGGCCGGGGACCGCATTGGCCGCATTGGGCGTCATGGCCAGCCGGCCCACCGTGGCGACGACGTAATGCGGATTGCCGCTGGCGGCGCTGGCCTGGCGGTGGGCGGCATCAATAATTCGGGCCGCACCCACCAGCGCGTCGCGCCGGATGTCCATGGGCGTGGTGCCTGCGTGATCGGGTTGGCCCTCGACCACGATCTGCACCCGGCGGATGCCGACGATGTTGGTGACCACGCCGATCGGCAGCTTGCGGCTCTCGAGCACGGGGCCCTGTTCGATGTGCAGTTCGACGAAGGCGGCGGTCTCGCCCGCGCGGCGCAGCGGCGCAGTCAGCGCCGCGGGATCGCCGCCGATGCGGGCGATGCCCTGCGCCAGCGTCTCGCCCTGCGGATTGCGCGCGGCCAGCATGTCGGCGCTGAGCTGGCCGCACAGCGCGCGGCTGCCCACGCAGGAAATGCCGTAGTCGCTGGGTTCTTCCGACAGGAAGTCGATGACCTCGAAGGGGTGGTCGAGGGTGATGCCGTGTTCCTGCATCGTGTGCGCGACCTCGATGCCTGCCAGCACGCCGATGATGCCGTCGAAGCGGCCGCCGCTCATGACGGTGTCGCAGTGCGAGCCGGTGGCGATCGGCTTGCGCGCGGCGTCGCGCCCGGCGCGCGTGCCGACCAGGTTGCCGCCCGCGTCCAGGCGCGTAGCCAGGCCCGCGGCTTCGAACTCGCTGCGCAGCCAGGCGCGCGCGTCATCGAACAGCGGCGAAAAGGCGCGGCGCGTCCAGGGCACGTCGGGCAGGGTGAATTTGGACAGGGTGTCGACGCGCGCCCAAAGGCGTTCGGCGTTCAAGGGCGGAAAGGCGGGCGGTGTGGCTTGCGGCATGAGACTTCCAGAAGATCGCCCTGGATTATGGCATCAATGCCATGGCCTCCATGCCGCCGCGCGCCGGGCCGCCGCCTACGTCGTTCTGCGCCAGGCTGGCTCGCGCTTTTCCAGGAAGGCGGTCACGCCTTCGCGCGCTTCCTCGGTGCTGCGGATGGCCGCGATGCGTTCCACCGAGTCGGCGATCAGGGCTGCATTCAGCGGCTGGCCCGCGAAGTCCCGCACCAGCCGCTTGCTGCCCTGCACGGCGCCCGGGCCATTGGCGCACAAGGTGCGGCACAGCGCTTCGGCAGCCGCGAGCGCCAGCGCCGCCGGGACTACCTCGTGCACCAACCCCAGCCGCAACGCGGTGGCGGCGTCAAAACGTTCGGCGGTCAGGAAATACCGGTTGGCCGCGCGTTCGCCCAGGGCGCGGATCACGTAGGGGCTGATGGTGGCGGGCAGCAAGCCCAGCCGGGTTTCGGACAGGCAGAAGTGCGCGCTGTCCGCCGCCACCGCCATGTCGCAGGCGGCCACCAGCCCCATGCCGCCCGCGTAGGCGTCGCCATTGACGCAGGCGACGATGGGCTTCGGGCAGGTCCAGACCGCGTGCAGCATGTCCGCCAGCCGCGTGGCGTCCTGGCGGTTGTCCGCGTCGGTCAGCGTGCCCATTTTGCGCATCCAGTTCAGGTCGCCGCCGGCGCAGAACGCCTTGCCCGCACCCGTCAGCAGCAGGACCCGCACCCGGGAATCGTCCACGGCCGTCTTGACCGCGGCCGTCAGTGCGGCGATCAGCGTCTCGTCGAATGCATTGCGCATGTCCGGCCGGTTCAGCGTCAGGCGGGCGATTGGGCCGTCGAGGGCCAGGTCCAGCGGTGCGTTCGGCGTCATGCGCGGTCTCCGGAGTTATTGATGATGGCTCAATCGGCGTTGCCATTTGCCCGGTTGATTCTATGGGTAAAAGCGCGATTTCGCGATACTTCGTTTGTATATATTGAGTTATGCTCAACAAAAAATTCGGAGACAGACATGAGCCAGCAGCAGGGCGGCGCGTCCGCCGGTCAGCGTTACGCATCGGTGTTCAGGCCCGGATTGTTCGACGGCAAGACGATCATGGTGACCGGCGGCGGCAGCGGGTTGGGCCGGTGCACCGCGCATGAGCTGGCGGCGCTGGGGGCCGGTCTGGCGCTGGTGGGACGCAATCCCGACAAGCTGCGCGCCGTGGCCGAGGAAATCGCCGGCATCTACCCCGAAGCCGCCAGCCGCATCAGCCAGCACGCGTGCGACATCCGTGACGAGGCCGGTGTGCGCGGCGCCGTGGCCGATGCGCTGGCCGCGCACGGCGGGCTGGCCGGCGTGTTCAACTGCGCGGGCGGGCAGTTTCCCGCGCCGCTGGACCGGATCAGCCTGAACGGCTGGAACGCCGTGGTGCAGAACAACCTGCACGGGACGTTTCTGGTGTCGCGCGAGGTCTATACCCAGCACATGCGCCAGCACGGCGGCGCCATCGTCAACATGCTGGCCGACATCTGGGGCGGCATGCCGGGGATGGGGCATTCCGGCGCGGCGCGCGCGGGCGTGTGGAACCTGACCGAAACCGCCGCCTGCGAGTGGGCGCATGCCGGCGTGCGCGTGAACGCGGTGGCGCCCGGCTGGATCGCCTCCAGCGGCATGGACAGTTACGACGAGCACTACCGTGGCGTGTTGCGTGAACTGAAGACCAAGGTTCCGCTGCAGCGTTTTGGCACCGAGGCCGAGCTGGCCGCGGCGGTCGTCTTCCTGCTGTCGCCCGCGGCGGCGTTCATCAATGGCAGCGTCATCAGGGTCGATGGCGGCGTGCCCAATGCGCGCCATTCCTGGAACCTGCAGCCCGCCGAGCGCGGCCAGGCCTACAACGGCTTTCCTCAGTACGTGCCGCCGTCGCTGTTTTCGGAAGATTGAAGGCGATGCAGGGCATTCTGGACCTCGCCCCGGAACTGCGCCAGCGCCAGCGCATCCTGGCGCGGCGGCTGCAAGGCCTGCCACAGGAAACCCACCAGCTGGTCGGCGGTGCCGGCCACATCCACGCCGGTGCCGCGCAGCATCGCGTCCCACAACACGTGTTCCATCGGCCCGTATACCGCCGAGCGCAGCAGCCGCAGCGGCATGTCCTGCCGGATGTCGCCATCGGCCTGGCCTTGAGCCAGGATGCGCATCAGGGGCGCGGTGTAGCGGCGTTGCAGGCCGGCGTAGATCTCACCAAAGTCGTCGTTGCGCGCACGTCCTTCGGACAGGATGAACGCGCACAGGCCGGGACCCTCGGCCAGCAGATGGCGCAGGTGCGTATGGACCAGATAATGCAGTTGGGCCCGCGTGCCGTGGATATGGGGAAGGTGGTCTTCCACCCGCGCGATGATTTCGTCGTACCAGTCGCTGATCACCCGCACGCAGAGTTCGCGCTTGCCGCCGAAGTACGTAAAGACGGTGGCTTCCGAAACGCCCAGGCGCTGCGCGATCTCGGTGGTGGTGGCCGCCTGGAAGCCCGCTTCGGAGAACACCTGGCGCGCGACCCGCAGGATGTCGCGGATGCGTTGCTCGGACTTGGCGCTGGCCGGCGGGCGGCGCATCGGGACGGCTGGGCTATTTTCCATGCAGGCAAATGGCGAAAAAGGGGCGGGCGGCCTGCCTGGCTGTCCGCGCGAGCGCCTATTATTGAGCGAGGGTCAACGCCGTGGCAAGGCGGGATGCAACCCGCCGCCGCGGCTCCTTCATGGCAACAACCATAATCATCAAGAGACAACCATGCTGCATCGAGCAGATTCCTACGCGCAAGTCTTGTCCACGTTCCAGTGGCAGGTGCCCGCGGCCTACAACATCGGCGTCGACGTGTGCGACAAATGGGCGGACGGCAGCGGCCGGCTCGCGCTGATCTATGAAAAGAGCGATGGGGCGCAGACGCGCTACACGTTCGACCAGATCAAGGCGCAATCGAACCAGCTGGCCAACAGCCTGGCGCGCTATGGCATCCGGCGTGGCGACCGCGTGGCCATCTACCTGCCGCAGGCGCCCGAAACCGCCATCGCCCATGTCGCTGCCTACAAGATGGGTGTGGTGGCGGTGCCGCTTTTCACGCTGTTTGGCGTGGACGCCATCCAGTACCGGCTGGCCAACAGCGGGGCGTCGGCGCTCATTACAGACGCCGAAGGCTGCCGCAAGCTGCTCGAGATCCGCGACAGCCTGCCGGATCTGAAAGTGATCTATTGCGTGGACGGCGACGGGGGGAGGGCGGAGGATGTCCCGGCCGCCGTCCATGCGCTGCCGTTCCAGCAAAGTCTGGCGCTGGAAGCCGATGCATTCGATCCCGTGGCGACGGCGGCCGACGATCCGGCCGTCATCATCTACACCTCGGGCACCACCGGCAAGCCCAAAGGCGCGCTGCATGCGCACCGTGTGCTGCTGGGCCATCTGCCCGGCGTCGAGATGTCGC
>JAEYVD010000331.1 GCA_023432075.1 Pseudomonadota bacterium
ATCCGGCGGCCACGCTGCGCGAACGCGTGGGCGCAATCGTGCAAGCCATGCTGCACGCGCATCTGCTGGAGCCGGCGCTGCATCGCGTGCTGGAACGGGAATTTCCGCTGTTTGACCAGCCGCACGAGCACAGCCGCGCGGACCAGGACATTCACCGCCGCATGCGGCACCTCTTGGAACTGCACCGCGCCGAGATCGCGCAGGCGGACCGGGATCTGGCGACCTACGTGGTGCTGCGGATCATGGAATCGCTGGTGCATGCAGCCGCATTGGAGCCGCCGGCGGGCTTCACGCCCAAGCAGCTGGAGGCCGCAGTGGTGGATGCAGTGATGGGGTATCTGGGCGCGCCCGCAGGCGCCGCGCCGCGCAGGGCGGCCAAGAAAGCCAAGCCGGCGCGCGCCTAGCGCACTGCCCCTAGCGCACGGCCTTAGGCGCGTTCGCGCGCCATGATGGCCAGGCAGTCCGCCGGGCCGCCATTCACGATGCGCGCGCTGCACGCCAGCATCAGGTTAAGACTCAGCCCGAAATCCTCGACGGTATGGCCCTGCGCGTCGACCATGCGCGATACGCCGTCGTCGGCCGCCGCCCCCACCGCCACCTGGTCGATCAGGCTGCCGGACTGGCCGGTATAGCCCCACACGGGCTTGCCGCAGGCGATGGCATACCCCACCTCGAAGGCCGTGCCCGAATCGGGCTCCGCGCCACGAAACGGATTCAGGTTCGCCATCACCATGTCGGCGCGGCGGATCAGCGCGACGTTGGCGCGATAGATCCACTGCGCCAGCGCCTGCCCGGACAGGTCCGGCGGCGCCGCGTTGTCCAGCGGAAACAGGCCTTCGAAACCGTAGGTGGCGCACAACGTCTTGAGCCGTTCGCCGTGGGCCACGGCGTCGGGAAGAAAGACATCGAAACCCGCCAGATACACGCTGCGCATGGCCCTTACTCCGGATCGGCGACGTTGAAGGCTTCGCCGGTGGCGAAGAAGGAGCCGCCGGCCAAGTAATGCACCGAACGGCGCGCGTCGTCCGGAAAGTGCCAGCGGTTGCCCGAGAACACGTCCGGCGCCGCCCAGGCGGCCACGACCTCGCCGATGAAAAGGTCGTAGGCCTGCTGATTGTGGGGTTCAGGAATCACCTTGCATTCCAGCCACCCGAGACACCCCTCGATAAGCGGCGCGCCGATCTTGCTGGCCGCAAACGTGGTCAGGCCGCTGGCCTGGAACTTGTCTTCGTCGCGCCCCGAGTGCGAGCCCACCTGCAACGTGGCGTGCGCCTGCGCGCGAGACGGAATGCACAGCGCGAATTCGCCCGATGCTTCGATGAGTTCGCGCGTCCAGGTGTTCTTGTCCACCACCACCAGCATCTTGGGCGGGCTGAAGTCCAGCGGCATGGCCCAGGCCGCGGCCATCACGTTGCGGGCGTCGCCGTGCGCGCTGGTCACCAGCACGGTCGGGCCGTGGTTCAGAAGCAGATAGGCGCGGGGCAGGTCGACGGGTTCGATCATGGGCAGCCTAGAACATGCCGTTCTTGTTGGCGGGGTTCTCGGGGATTTCCTGGCTCACGTCCCAGTGCTCGACGATCTTGCCGCCTTCAAGGCGGAAGATGTCGACCACGGCCTGGCCACGGTCTTCGGGCGAATCGCGCCACAAGTTGTGGATCATGACGAGGTCGCCTTCGGCGATCACGCGCTTGATTTCCACGATGGCCTGCGGATGCTGCTCGAAATAGCGCGGGAAAAAGTCGACCATCGGCCCGACCCCGTCCTGCATGTACGGATTGTGCTGGGTGTAGTTCGGGCCGACGTACCGGCGCACCGCCTCGTCGACATCGCGGTCCTGGAACATCATGCGAAAGAACGCGACGGCAACTTCCTTGTTCGACTGCGGCGCGGCCGCAAGCGCCGGCGCACCCGCCAAGCAACTGGAGGCGACCAGCAGGCAGGCGGCCAAGGATTTCCACTTCATACGCATACAGGACTACTCAAATGACGCCGGCTGGCGGCCTGCCAGTTTACAAACAAACGCGGCGCAGCATCAGTATCCGACGGTATAGCGGCGGCGCGAATGCCGCGGCGTCTCGACTTCGTCGGCCAGGGCGATTGCGTAGTCTTCCATCGAAATCCAGCTCTTGCCCTCGTCGTCGGCCAGCAGGTTGTCGTCGCCCACGCGGAAGGATCCGGTGCGCTCGCCGGGCTCGAACATGGCCGAGGGCGACAGGAAGGTCCAGTTCAGCACCTTTTCCTGGCGCAGCGTGTCCAGGAACACGACGCCCGCGCGCGCCTCGGGCTTGTAGGCGTCCGGGAACTCGGGGGTGTCGATCAGCATCTTGCCGGGCGCGACCAGCAGGCTGCCCGCGCCGCCCACCACCAACAGACGCGGCACGCCGGCGTTCTTCACGGCGGCCAGGAGGGGCTTGGCATCGGTGGACACGAAACGCGTGGCGCTGATGACGGCGTCATGGCCGGCCAGGATCGGGGTCAGGCCTTCGGGATCGGTGGCATCGCCCTGGCGGACCGTCAGGCCCGGCTGCTCGTTGACGTCGGCCGGGTTGCGAGCGATGCCCGTCACCTGGTGGCCACGCTTTAACAATTCGTCCGCCACGCGGGACCCCACGCGGCCGGTAATGCCGATCAATGCGATTTTCATGGTCTTGCTCCTGGAAGGGATGGGCCGGGAGCGGCCGCCGCACGATTGCGGCAGCGCGGGCTTCGGCTCAGGCCAAGCCATACTATTCGGTCAAATCCGAACGAAAAACCCGCTAACCAGGAAGAGTTTTTTGCAAACCGTGCACCAATGGGTGCGAACCGGCAGCAGCGCGAGATGACCGGACGCGCGCCGCACGCCGCGGCACGCGCAATCAGTGTGCGCCCGGCGGCCCCGCTTGAACAGGGGGCCGCTCCCGCGATCAGCGGGCGGCGCGTTGCGCCTGGTAGACCTGCAGGTGCGAATAGGCCACGCGCAGGTAGGTGGCGTCCACGCCCAGCGTGCGGGCGCGGCGGACCATGTCGCCGACGATGTGATCGGCTTCGACGGGCAGGCCCTGGCGCAGGTCGCGGAACATGGAGGCGGTCATGGGCTGGGTGCGGTCGGACAGCAGCTTGCGCACGGTGGCGTCCGCCTCGGGCCGCACGGCATGGCCGGAGGCCGCGGCGACCGCCTGCGACTCCTGCAGCAGACCGAGCAGGACGTCCACGCCGTCGTCGGTCGACGCGATCTCGCCCACCGAGCCGCGCATCAGGCAAGTGGCGGCGGCCAGCGTCGTCAGCATGACGTACTTTTCCCAGATGTCCTGGTAGATGTTTTCGCTGAGGCGGCTGACGTATTCGCCGCCCGCCAGCGCCTGCTCCAACGCCACGCAGCGCTCGCTGCGGGCAGGGCCGGCGCGCTCACCGAACACCAGGTTGGCGTGTTTGCCCAGGTGGACCACTTCGCCTTCGGGACCGAGGGTAGCGTTGATCTGGCACAGGCCGCCCAGCACGCGATGCGGCTCGAACTCGCGGTCCAGCACGTCGTACTGGAGCACGCCGTTCATGATGGGCAGCACGGCGGTGTCGGGACCCACGGCCGGACGGATGGCCTCGATGGCGCTGTCCAGGTCATAGGCCTTGCACGACAAGACGACGACGTCGTAGCTGTCCTTCAGCGTCTGCTGCGTGACCAGCTTGGGGTGCAGCGTGGCATCGCCCAGCGGACTCTGGATGCGCAGTCCGTGTTCGCGGATGCGCGCGGCGCGCGGCTCGCGCACCAGGAACGTCACGTCCGCGCCCGCTTGCGCCGCGCGTCCGCCAAAGTATCCGCCGGTGCCGCCGGCGCCCAAGAACAACAACCGCATGCCTGTCTCCTGTTGGCTGCCCGCGTCGGGCGCGGGCCGATGCGCGCATTATGCGCCCGGGTCTGGCGCGCCGCCCAGCGCCCGCCCCCCCGAGGGGCCATGCGCCGGACGCTTCAGGCCTGCTGTTCGCGTTCGGCCCAGGCGTCGTAGCCGCCGCGCAGCGCCCAGATCTTGCGATAGCCGGCCGCACGCAGCCGCGAGGCCAGCAGGGCGGCCGACACTTCATTCGGGCATGCGCAATAGACCACGATGTCGGAATCGATCGCGCCGGGATCGAGCGCGGGCAGCGGCTGCTTCAGGTCCACGGCCACGGCGCCCGGAATGCGCGCGGCATCGCGCTGGGCCTCTGGCCGCACGTCGAAGACCAGCGCATCGCGCCCGCTCTGGCGCCACTGCATCAGCTCGTCCACCGACAGCCGCGGAATGACGCGCAGGCTGCGCAGCAGGATCTTGCGCCGCAGAAAGCGCGCCACGATGTACAGCGCCAGCACGCCCGCCAGCACGGCCAGTCCCATCGGGCCGTAGGTGCCCAGAATGTCCAGCACGTCGTTGACCACGCTGTGGAAAAGGCCGCCCAGCAGCAGGGCCGAGCCCACCCAGATCAGCGCGCCGGCCAGGTCGAAAAGAAAGAAGCGGCGGTACGGCGTGTTGGTCAGGCCCGCCATGACGGTGGACAGGGCGCCCGCGCCGGGCAGGAACTTGCACACCAAGAGCGCGCGCACGCCGATGCGCAGGTACAGGCGCTGCGTCTGGCGGATGCACGAATCCTGCGACAGCGACACCTTGCAGACCACGCCCAAGAGGCGCGACCCGTAGCGCCGCCCGGCCCAGTACCACAGGCTGTCGGCGATGAGGCAGGCGGCGGTCGCGGCCAGAAGGGGCACAAGCCAGCCGGCGGCGCCGGCCAGCGCGCCGGCCGCGATGATCATGGGATAGGCGGGCACCGGCAGCCCGGCCTGCTCGATGAGGACGTTGGCGAACACCAGCCATCCGCCGTACTGTTCGAGCAGCAATTGAATATCTTGCATGGGATTTCCAGCTTGCCGCGCGCGGCGCGGCTCATCCGCGGATTTTAGGCGCGCGGCTGTGCGCCGGGACCATAGACCCTGCCAGCCGCGCGGCAACGGTCTGTTCCATTCACGCCCGGCATCCCCGCCCATGCCCCGCCTTCAGAGACGCGGCGCACCAATGTGGTGCCACGCTTCCCCGCCAGGGTGCCTATAATTCTGCCCGGCCATCAGGTTTGCCCGCCTTGTCGCGGGACTGCCCCGTGGCATACAAATTGCTTCGCCAGGACAGGCTGAGAACTCGACCATTCGGGCGGGTGCGCCGCCTGGCGCTCCCATCCGATGACCGAGCCCACGCCCCCGTTCACGCACGATCTGCCCGGCATGCCTGCCGGCCGCAGCGGCCTCCGTGCTGCGGGCATCATCCCCCCCTCATCTCCATTTCCTGTCCTTCCCCGCGTAGGAGTCACCTGCATGAAATCCCTTTCCCTTTCGACCGCCAGCGGCATCGCCCGCCGCGGCCTGCTCAAGCTGGCCTTGGCTGCAGCCGGCGCAATGCTGTTCTCGGGCGCGGCCCTGGCCCAGGCGCCCGCCAAGACCAAGGTCGCCGCCGTGTACACGGTGCCGGTCGAACAACAATGGGTATCGCGCATCCACAAGGCGCTGTCGGCCGCGCGCGACCGTGGCGACATCGAGTACACGTTCTCGGAAAACGTCACCAACGCCGACTACGAGCGCGTGCTGCGCCAGTACGCTGAACAGGGCAACAAGCTGATCGTGGGCGAGGCCTTCGCCGTGGAAGCCGCCGCCCGCAAGGTCGCCAAGGACTATCCGCAGACCGCCTTCCTGATGGGTTCGTCGGGCAAGCCCCAGCAGCCCAACTTCTCGGTGTTCGACAACTACATCCAGGAACCGGCCTACCTGACCGGCATGATCGCCGGCGGCA
>JAEYVD010000545.1 GCA_023432075.1 Pseudomonadota bacterium
AAGACGACCTGGCCGCGGCCGCCGCGCGCACCGAAGAGGCGCGCGCCACCGCGGAAGACGCGCAGGCGGGCCTGCCCTCGGTCGAGCAGCGCGTGCGCGAAGCCGCCGCCGGCCGCGACGAGATGCGGGCGGCTCTGGCCCGTGTCGAGCAGAACCTTGCGCTGGTCGCGCAGACCCAGCGCGACGCCGACCGCCAGATGCAGACCCTGGACCAGCGGCGCGAGCGCCTGCAGCAGGAACTGCGCGAACTGCACAGCCCCGACCCCGAGCGCCTGGAACAGCTGGCTGGCGACCGCGCCGCCGGCGAAGACCAGCTCGAAGCCGCCCACGAAGAACTGGCCGTCCTGGAAGGCCGCGTGCCCGAGGCCGACGCCGAGCGCAGCCGCGCCCAGGCCGCCGCCCAGACCGAAGCCCAGAACCTGGCCCGCCTGGAAGCCCGCCTGTCCGCGCTGGTGAAGCTGCAGGACGACGTGCAGAAGCAGGGCGCGCTGGAACCCTGGCTGGCCAAGCACGAACTCGCCGGGCTGTCGCGCCTGTGGCAGAAGCTGCACGTCGAACCGGGCTGGGAAACCGCCCTGGAATCGGCGCTGCGCGAACGCATGGCCTCGATGGAAGTGCGCAATCTGGACTGGGCGCGCGCCTTTGCCGACGACGCGCCGCCCGCCCGGCTGGCGTTCTATCAGTTGCCTGCCGCCGCGCCCACGCCGCCGGCGCCGGCCGGTTTCACGCCGCTGGCCAGCCTGCTGCGCATCACCGATCCCGATCTGCGCACGCTGCTGAACGAATGGCTGGCTGGCGTCTATACGGCCAATGACCTGACCCAGGCCCTGGCCCTGCGCGCCACCTTGCCCGCCGGCGCCGCCTGCGTAGTGAAGGCCGGCCACCTGATCGATGCGCACAGCGTGCGTTTCTACGCGCCCGACTCCGAACAGGCCGGCCTCTTGGCGCGCCAGCAGGAAATCGAAAACCTGCAGCGCGAGATCAAGGCCCAGCAACTGATCGCCGACCAGGCCCGCGCTGCGGTCGCCCGCGCCGAAGCCGCCTGGCAGCAGGTGTCGCAGGCCATCTCCCCGGCGCGCACGCGCGTGGCGGAGGTCACACGCCGCGTGCACGACATCCAGCTGGAGCACTCGCGGCTGCAGCAGCAGGCCGAACAGTCCGGCGAGCGCGCCTCGCGCCTGCGTCAGGACCTGGAAGAAATCAAGGCGCACGAAGAAGACCTGCGCGCCACGCGCGAAGAGGCCGAGGCCCGCTTCGAAGCGTTGGACGAAGAACTCGCCGAGCACCAGTCCAAGTTTGCCGATGCCGAGATGGACGGCGAGACGCTGGCGGCGCAAGCCGAGGCGGCCCGCACCCGCCTGCGCGAACTGGAGCGCGCTGCCCAGGAAGCCGAATTCGCCGAGCGCGGCATCCAGGTTCGCATCACCGACCTGCAGCGCAACCAGCAGCTGGCCGCCGACCAGAGCCAGCGCGGCGCGGTCGAGCTGGAACAGTTGATGGGCGACCTGGCTGAGCTGGATGCGTCCGCATCGCAGGCTGGCTTGCAGGATGCCCTGGAAATGCGCGCCGAGCGCGAGGAAGCGCTGTCGCGTGCCCGCCAGGAACTCGAAAACCTGGCAGCCCTGCTGCGCGGCGCCGACGAGGATCGCCAGCAACAGGAGCAGACGCTGGAACCGCGCCGCGCGCGCATCATGGAATTGCAACTGCAGGAGCAGGCCGCGCGACTGGCTGAAGAACAGTTCACGGAGCAGCTCAACGCGCGCGAAGTCGACCGCGAGGAGCTGGCCCAGTTCCTGGCCAACCAACCCGACGAATGGCGCCGCGCCAGCTGGCTGCAACAGGAAGTCGGCCGCATCTCGCGCCAGATCGAAGCGCTGGGCTCGGTCAACCTGGCCGCGCTCGACGAGCTGAACACCTCGCGCGAACGCAAGGGCTTCCTGGATTCCCAGCACCAGGACCTGATGACCGCCATCGAGACCCTCGAAGACGCCATCCGCAAGATCGACCGCGAGACGCGCGAGCTGTTGCAAGAGACGTTCAATATCGTCAACGGCCACTTCGGCGATCTCTTCCCCCGGCTCTTCGGCGGGGGCGAGGCCAAGCTCAGCATGACCGGCGAAGAAATTCTCGATGCTGGCGTGCAGGTGATGGCGCAGCCGCCGGGCAAGCGCAACAGCACGATCCATCTGCTGTCGGGCGGCGAAAAGGCGCTGACCGCGACCGCGCTGGTGTTTGCGTTGTTCAAGCTGAACCCCGCGCCGTTCTGCCTGCTCGACGAGGTGGACGCGCCGCTGGACGATGCCAACACCGAACGCTATGCGAACCTGGTCGCCAACATGAGCGAGCAGACGCAGTTCCTCTTCATCTCGCACAACAAGATCGCGATGCAAATGGCAAAGCAATTGATCGGTGTAACCATGCAAGAGCAAGGGGTTTCGCGTATCGTTGCGGTAGACATAGATTCGGCCGTCCAGATGATGGCCTCCGAAGCGGCATAAACCCAATATTTAGAAAGGCGCCGCCTACCAGGCGCGGGATTTACACATGAGTGATTTGCAGATCGGGCTGATAGCCCTGGGCGTCTTGCTGATACTGCTGGTGTTGGGATTCAACTGGTGGCAGGACCGGCGCGTGCGCCGCAAGATGCAGAGCCATTTCCCCACCTCCGAACAGGATCCGCTGCTGGGTGCGGGTGCGGGTGCGGCGGGCGCCGCAACGGCCAATACGGCCCGGCGCGAGCCCGGCATGGGCGGTGAACCCGCGCGCGCGCAACCCGGCCAACCGGCCCCCGTGGATCCCGGCAGCGATGCCGACGACGCGGAAGAACCCGATCCCGCGTGCGAAGTGGTCATCGAGATCAACTTTGCCGATGCGGTGCGTGGCGCGGATCTGCTGCCTTACATGCAAAGCCTGCGCAGCGTGGGCCGCAAGCCCATGCGCGTGTTCGCCGAAACCGACCAGCGCCGCCACCGCGCGCGCGTCCATCCCGGTGAATCCTATGCCTCCATGCAGCTGGCCGTGCTGCTGGCCAATCGCAGCGGTCCCCTGACCGCCATCGAATGGTCGCAAGCCTGGGCGCGCGCCCAGGACATGGCCGAGCGCTTCGACGCCACGATCGAAGGCCCCGACCAGCAGGCCGTGCTGGAGCAGGGCGCCCGACTGGACGACACCTGCGCGGCGCTCGACACCCAGGTTGGCCTGACCCTGCTGCTGGGTTCGGCCCAGCCGGCGGCCGAAGTGCTGGCCGTGGCGCGCGACGTCGGTTTTGTGGCCGACGGCAACCGCCTTGCGTGGCCCAATGAAAACGGCGTGGCCCGCTTTACGCTCGCCCGCGCCGACGGCGCGGCATTCGACGCGGGCATGGGCGGCATCGAACGCCTGTACCTGCTGCTGGACGTGCCGTGCAGCCCGGCCGACACCCGAGCCTTTGGCCGCATGGTCGACGTGGGCCGCGACCTGGCGTCGCGCCTGCGCGCCGAGCTGGTCGACGATCAGGGCAAGCCCCTGGCCGACGGCTCTGAAACCGTCATCGACGAGCGCCTTCAGGTTCTTTTCGGCCAACTCGAACAAGCGGGCCTGCCCGCCGGCAGCGAGCGCGCCCAGCGGGTGTTTGCCTGATGGCAAGCAGGTCCGGCGAGAACCCGGCGCAAGCCGCGGCGCGCCTGCGCGCCGAAATCGAACAGCACAACATCCGGTACTACGTCTACGACGAGCCTTCCGTATCGGACGCCGAGTACGACGGCCTGATGCGCGAGCTGCAGGCCCTGGAGGCCGAGCACCCGGAACTGGTAACGCCGGAAT
>JAEYVD010000638.1 GCA_023432075.1 Pseudomonadota bacterium
TCGTAGCGGATGAAGGGCTGGGTCGCCAGCAGCTCCCGCCACGGGGCGACCGGCATGGATTCGGGCAGGGCCAGCATGACGGGCTCGGTCATCAGCGGCTGCCAGCCCAGTTCGGGCGGCAGGGCGAAGGGCGGGCGGATCAGCACGGCCAGGTCCACTTCGCCGGCGTCCACCTGACCCAGCAGCGACAGCGAGACCCCGGGCACGATGCGCACGCGCACATCGGGATAGACCGCGCGGAACTCGCCCACGGCATGGACGAGAAGATCCTGCTGCACGGAGGCGATGGCCCCGATGCGGAGCAGCCCGCTGACGTGCGCGGCGCCAGCCGAGGCCGCCATGCGCTCGGCCATGCCGACCAGCTCTTCGGCCTGGGGCAGCATGTCCCGGCCGTGGGCGTTGAGCGCCGCCGCGCGCGGACCGCGGTCGAACAGCTCGACGCCCAGGGATTCCTCCAGCCGCCGGATCTGGGCGCTGACCGCGGATTGCGTCAGGCCAAGCTGGACCCCGGCCCCGGTAAAGGTTCCGTCCCGCGCCACGGCGATGAAGGTCTTGAATTCCTTGAGCACAATCAATTTTTTCGATGCTAAGACTCGAAAAATATCGTTTTGCTATAAAAAAAACAATACCTAAACTATGCCCTGGTGATAACGCCGACACATTGCGGCGTTCGCTGAACTGAATAACCCTCTTTTGCCTGACCCGGAGCCTTGCATGTCCGCTCAAACCAACCTGCCGCCGTTCCACCTGGCCTTCCCCGTGCGGGATCTGGCCGAAGCCCGCGCCTTCTACGGCGAAAAGCTGGGCTGTCCGGAGGGCCGCAGCTCGTCCGAATGGATCGACTTCAATTTCTACGGCCACCAGATCGTGGCTCACCTGGCGCCCAGCGAATGCGGCCACAAGGCGACCAGCGCCGTTGATTCGCACAATGTGCCCGTGCGCCATTTCGGCGCCGTGCTTTCCATGGAACAATGGGAAGTCATGGCCAAGCGCCTGACCGACGCCGGCACCGAGTTCGTCATCGAGCCCTACATCCGCTTCAAGGGCGAGGTCGGCGAACAGGCCACCATGTTCTTCCTGGATCCGTCGGGCAACGCGCTGGAATTCAAGGCGTTCAAGAACATGGATTCGTTGTTCGCCAAGTAACCCGTCACTACAGGTTTCGTGCCGTTGAACGTAAATTCCGACTCGCTTTCTCCGGCCGAAACCCGCTGGCGCATCCTGCCCCAGGGTGACCGCTGCCTGATCGTCTCCTTCGGCGAACGCATCGATGCCGCCATTGGCCGGACCTGTCTGGCGGCGGCCCGCAAGCTGCGCGACGCGCGGCTGCCGGGCGTCACCGACGTGGTGCCCTCCTTCGTCGCCGTGGCCGTGCACTACCGGCCGGGCGGACAGGGCGAAGGGCCCACGTACGCGGCGCTCTCCGAGCACATCCAGGCGCTGCTTGCCGACGGCATCCCGACCGCCGACGCGGGCGGACGCGAGGTCGACATTCCCGTCTGCTATGGCGGCGAACACGGCCCCGACCTGGAAGAGGTCGCGCGCGCGGCCCGCCTCAAACCCGAAGACGTCATCCGGTTGCACAGCGAACCGCGCAGCATGGTGTTCATGCTGGGGTTTGCGCCCGGCCACGCCTACCTCGGCGTGCACGACGAAAAACTGAACATTCCCCGCCGTCCGTCGCCGCGCACCGCCGTGCCCGCCGGCGCGGTGGCCATCGCCAACCGGCAAACCGTGATCTACCCGAACCGGCTGCCGGGCGGCTGGAACATCATCGGCGCCACGCCGCTGGTCATGTTCGACCCCACGCGGGAACCCGCCGCTCTCCTGCAGCCCGGCGACACGGTGCGGTTCGTGCCGATTACGCCCGACGAATTCGACCGCATCCGGGGGAGCCGGCCATGAGCGTGACGGTGATCAAGCCCGGCATGCTGTCCAGCTTCCAGGACCACGGGCGCGAAGGCTACCAGCACCAGGGCATTCCGGCGGCCGGCGCCATGGACGAACGCGCCCATCGGCTGGCCAATGCCCTGGCGGGCAACGAAGGCGACCCGGCCACGCTGGAGATCACGCTGACCGGCCCCACGCTGCGCTTTGACGCGCCGGCCTGCTTTGCGCTGGCCGGCGCCGACCTGGGCGCCACGCTGAACGGCCAGGACATTCCCCTGTTGCGCCCGCTGATCGCGCGGCCCGGCGACGTGCTGGCCTTCGGCGCGCGGCCCGCAACGGGCGTACGCGCGTATCTGGCCGTTCATGGCGGATTTGCGCTGACGCCCGTCATGGGCAGCGAGACCACGTATCTGCGCAGCGGTTTCGGCGGTTTTCAGGGGCGCGCGCTGGCCAAGGGCGACGTCGTTCCGCTGCGCCGCCCGCTGGCGCCGGACTGCGATACTGCCGCCTTGCAAAAGGCACTGTGGCAGGTGCGCGTGTACCTGCCCGCGGCGCTGGGCAACAAGCAGCGCGAATGCATCCGCTTCCTGCCCGGCGTGCACTGGCCCGAATTCTCGCAATCCAGCCGCCGCGCCTTTTTGGAATCCGAGTTTCGCATCAGTCCGCAATCTGACCGCATGGGCTACCGCCTGCTTGGCCGGCCGCTGACCATGAATCAGCCGCGGCAGATGCTGTCCGAGGCCGCCTGCTTTGGCACGGTGCAGGTGCCCTCGGGCGGCGAAGCCATCATTCTCATGGCCGACCGGCAAACCACCGGCGGCTATCCCAAGATCGCGCAGATCGCCACCGTGGACCTGCCCGCGCTGGCGCAGTCCGCACCCGGCCAGGTGCTGCGTTTCCAGCGGATCGAGCTGGACGAGGCGCAGCGCCTGGACGGCGAGCGCGAACGCGCGTTTGCGCAATTGCACGACGCGCTTGCGCCGCTGCGCGCGCTGCTGAACTAGAAAGGAAACCGCCATGACCACCCGCATCGACTTGAACTGCGACATGGGCGAAAGCTATGGCGCCTGGACCATGGGCAACGACGCGGCCGTGCTGCAGTACGTCAGCTCGGCCAACATTGCCTGTGGTTTCCATGGCGGCGACCCGGCCACCATGCGCAAGACGGTGGCCGCCGCGCTGGCCCGGGGCGTTGCGCTGGGGGCCCATCCCAGCCTGCAGGACCTGGCCGGTTTCGGCCGCCGCGTCATCCAGATCAGCCCCGACGAAGCCTACGACATCGTCGTCTATCAGATCGGCGCGCTGGCGGGTGTCGCGGCCTCGCAAGGCGCCCGCCTGCATCACGTGAAGGCGCACGGCGCGCTCTACAACATGGCGGCCAAGGACGAGCCGCTGGCAAAGGCCATTTGCCAGGCGGTCAAGGATGTGGACGCTTCGCTCA
>JAEYVD010000685.1 GCA_023432075.1 Pseudomonadota bacterium
TAATAGCGGCGGTTGCCGCGGCGCTTCACGGGCTTGAGCTGAGTGAATTCCTGTTCCCAGTACCGCAACACATGAGGCTTGACGCCACACAGGTCGCTGACTTCGCCGATGGTGAAGTAACGCTTGGCGGGAATGGGCGGTAGGGTAACGGTGGATTCAGTACGTGTCATAAGCGGATTTTATGCGCGCGATGCGTGGTGCGCCGATAACAATTACCGACAAAGCGTATCACTCCGCGGCGTCGGGCGTTGTAGGAACGGCCTGCTCGACCACGCTCTTGAGTTTCTGGCTGGCGTGGAACGTGACCACACGTCGCGCCGCGATGGGAATGGTTTCTCCGGTTTTCGGGTTGCGGCCAGGGCGCGGCGGTTTATCGCGCACCTGGAAATTGCCAAAACCCGACAGCTTGACGGAATCACCGCGCGCCAGCGCGTCGCGGATTTCCTCGAAGAACGTATCGACAATGTCTTTGGCTTCGCGTTTGTTCAGGCCGACCCGCTCAAAAAGCAGTTCGGCCAGCTCGGCCTTGGTGAGGGTGCGTTGCTCGGCAAGCATACTGGTCCCCATGTTCAGCCACGTTGGCGCGCGCCGTGCGCGGCAACCAGGGCTTCCTTGATGCGCGCGAGGCAGTCGGCCACGCGGGCTTCGTCCAAAGTGACCTCAGTGTCCTGTAGCCAGAAACGGAACGCAAGGCTTTTCTCGGCGACCGGTTCGCTGCCCTGCGCCTTGTCGCGCCACACGTCGAACACACGCGCGTCCTGCACCACGGCCAGTTGCGCGTCGGCCTTGACGGCCTTGGCAACGGTATCGAGCATGGATTGGACCGTCACGTCTTCGTCGACCCACAGCGCCAGGTCGCGCACCACCACGGGCTGGCGCGAGAGCTCGCGCACCTGCGGCAATTCGCCTTCCGACAGCGCATCCACGTCCAGCTCGAAGACCACCGGCGCATGCGCCAGGTCGGCCTGTTGCGCCCACCGCGGGTGCAATTCGCCGATCCAGCCGACGTGCTTGCCGTCGAGCATGACGCGCGCGCCACGGCCGGGATGCAGCGCGGGATGCGCTGCCGCCTCGAAGCGCAGGCGGCGGCCGCGCGCGCCGAACAGCGACTCGACGTCCATCTTCACGTCAAAGAAGTCCACGTGGCGCGTGGGCACGCCCCACTGCTCTTCGGCCGCCGGGCCCCAGGCTGCGCCCGCGAGCTTCATGGGCTGGCGCACGCCCGCCACTTGCAGCGGACCGTCCTCGGCCGACACATCGCGGAAAAACACGCGCCCCAGTTCGAACAGGCGCACACGCGATTGCTTGCGGTTGGCGTTGTGACGGATGTTGGCGACGAGGCCGCCGATCAGGCTGGAACGCATGACCGACAGATGGCTGGCGATCGGGTTCACAAGCCGCACCGGGTTGTCGTTGCCCGCGAAGTCGCGTTCCCAATCAGCTTCGACGAAGCTGTAGTTGACGACTTCCTGGTAGTCCTGCGCGGCAGCAAGGCGGCGCAGCGCATGCGCGCCGCGGCGCACTTCCGGCTGCGAGAACATCTTGGCGCGCGCCATCGGCGGCACGTCGGGGATGCTCTCAAAGCCGTAGATGCGCGCCACTTCCTCGATCAGGTCTTCTTCGATTTCCAGGTCGAAACGGTACGACGGCGGATTGACGATGAAGTCGTCGCCCTCAACCACGTAGTCCAGGCCCAGGCTGCCGAAGATGGTTGCAACCTGCTCACGCGTGACCGGCACGCCCAGCACGCGATGGCAGCGCGCCAGGCGCATGCGCACCGGCGGACGTTGGGGCAGATTGACGATCTGGTCGTCGATGGGGCCCACCTGGCCGCCGCAGATGTCGACGATGAGGCGGGTGATGAATTCAATGTGCTCGGGAATGCTGGCGTAGTCCACGCCGCGTTCGAAGCGGTGGCTGGCTTCGGAGCTGAATTTGAAGCGGCGTGCGCGGCCGGCAATGGCCTGCGGCCACCAGAATGCGGCTTCGAGATAGATGTTCTGCGTGTCCAGCGTCACCGAGGTGGCTTCGCCGCCCATGATGCCGGCCAGGCTTTCGACCTGATCGCCCGCGACGACGACGCCGACCTTCGGGTCGAGCGTGATGGTCTGGCCGTTCAAGAGTTCAAGCGTTTCGCCTTCACGCGCCCAGCGCACGCTGATGTCGCCGCCGATCTTGTCCAGATCGAACACATGCGACGGGCGGCCGAGTTCAAGCATGACGTAGTTGGAGATGTCGACCAGCGCGGACAGCGAGCGCTGGCCGGCGCGCTCAAGGCGCGTCTTCATCCACTCGGGGGTCGCTGCGCGCGCGTTCACGCCGCGGATGACGCGGCCGCCAAAACGGCCGCAGAGGTCGGGCGCTTCGATCTTGACGGGCAGGCGCTCGTCAAGCGTGACGGGCACCGCGGCCGCGGTGGGCACAGACAGCGGCGCGCCGGTCAGCGCGGCCACTTCGCGCGCCACGCCCAGAATCGACAGGCAGTCGGCGCGGTTGGGCGTCAGCTTGAGCGTGAACAGCGTGTCGTCCAGGTCCAGCGCTTCACGAATGGATTGACCGGGAACCATGTCCGCGGGCAGTTCCAGGAGGCCCGCGTGGTCTTGCGACAGACCCAGCTCGCGCGCCGAGCACAGCATGCCGGAGGACTGCACGCCGCGCATCTTGGCAACGCCGATCTTCATGCCGCCGGGCAGCTCCGCGCCCACACGGGCGAGCGGCACCTTCAGACCGGCGGCCGCGTTGGGCGCGCCACACACGATCTGCAGGCGTTCGCCGGAGCCGTCGTCGACCTGGCACACGCGCAGCTTGTCGGCGTCCGGGTGCGGGGCGATTTCGACGATGTGCGCGACGACAACGCCGGAGAAGGCGGGCGCGGCGGGTTCGGTTTCTTCGACTTCCAGGCCGGCCATCGTGAGCCGGTGCGCGAGTTCAGCGGTTGCGATCGGAGGATTGACCAGCGTACGCAGCCAGGATTCGGGAAATTGCATGATCAGCCGTCTGTTATTCGTTGAACTGGCGCAGGAAGCGCAAATCGCCTTCGTAGAACTGGCGCAGATCGTTGACGCCGTAGCGCAACATCGTCAGGCGCTCGAGTCCGGAGCCGAAAGCAAAGCCGATGTAGCGCTCGGGATCCAGCCCGAAATTGCGCACCACCTGCGGATGCACCTGGCCGGATCCGGAGATCTCCAGCCAGCGGCCGCGGTTGGGACCTGAGGTGAACATCATGTCGATCTCGGCGGACGGTTCCGTGAACGGGAAGAACGACGGACGGAATCGCACGACCAGATCGTCGCTTTCAAAGAAGCAACGCAGGAAATCGGTGTACACGCCCTTCAGGTCGGCAAACGAGATGTCCTCGGCGATCCAGAGCCCTTCCACCTGGTGGAACATGGGCGAGTGCGTGGCGTCGCTGTCGACGCGATAGGTGCGCCCGGGTGCGATGACCTTGATGGGCGGCTTGTGCATGCGGGCATAACGCACCTGCATGGGGCTGGTGTGCGTGCGCAGCAGCAGCGGCAGACCGTCCGCGTCGTTCATGTCGACGTAGAAGGTGTCCTGCATGGAACGCGCCGGATGGTCCAGCGGGTTGTTCAATGCGGTGAAATTGGTCCAGTCGTTTTCCACTTCGGGGCCGTCGGCCACATCAAAGCCAATGGAACGGAAGATCTCTTCCACGCGTTCCCAGGTCCGGATCACCGGATGGATACCGCCCGGCGCGCGACCGCGGCCCGGGAGGGTGACGTCAATGGTTTCGGATGCCAGACGGGCATCCAGCTCCGCCTGCGCCAGTTCGGCACGGCGCGAGTTCAGAAGCTCTTCGATCTTCTGCTTGGCCTGGTTGATTCGTGCGCCCGCCTCTCGCTTCTGCTCGGGATCGAGCTTGCCCAGGCCTTTGAGCAGCACCGTCAAGGCGCCTTCCTTGCCCAGGAAGCGAGCTTTTGCGTTCTCAAGTGCGGCGGCATCCGTGGCCGCGGCGAACCGTTCTTGCGCCTGGGCTACCAGGTCGTCAACCAATCGAGTCATGAAATCCAGCCTTCAAAACGCAAACGGGGCCATTACAGCCCCGTTTGCAGCGATGCGCGATGAGTTAAAGCGCGCGATCAGGCAGCCAAGGCAGCCTTGGCTTGCTGCACGATGGCGGCAAAGCCGGCCTTGTCGCGCACGGCCAGATCGGCCAGGACCTTACGGTCGAGTTCGATCGAAGCCTTCTTCAGGCCAGCGATGAACACGCTGTAGCTGACGCCATGCTCACGGACGGCCGCGTTGATACGCGTGATCCACAGAGCGCGGAACGTACGCTTCTTGTTGCGGCGGTCGCGGTAGGCGTATTGGCCAGCGCGCATGACTGCTTGCTTGGCAATACGGAACACATTACCGCGGCGGCCACGGTAACCCTTGGCGGCGGCAATGACTTTCTTGTGACGTGCGCGGGCAGTTACGCCGCGTTTGACGCGAGGCATAGTAGATCTCCCTTAGATCAAGCGAAAGGCATCATGGCCTTGACGGAGGCCACGTTGGAGTCATGAACCGCCGCAGAGCCGCGCAGTTGACGCTTGGCCTTGGTGGTCTTCTTGGTCAGGATGTGACGCTTGAACGCCTGACCACGCTTGATGGAGCCGCTGCCGCGCACCTTAAAGCGCTTGGAGGCGCTTTTCTTGGTTTTCATCTTGGGCATGATGATTCCCTAAACTAAAACACGCATTGTTGATTTACATGACGCCAGGTGCTTG
>JAEYVD010000759.1 GCA_023432075.1 Pseudomonadota bacterium
CGCCGCTGACCTGCTGGGCGTTGAGCGCCAGGTCGTCGCCCAGCACGCCCGCCGTCTTCTTGGCGGCCACCTTCGTCATGACGGAAACGTCATCCAGGATGGTGGCGATATCGTCGAACAACGCGAAGAAGCTGCTTCCGGCCATCAAGATCCCCAGGCGCCCAGTAAGGTGCTCCGAGTGTACAGGCGGCGGCCGGCGGATTCATGCAACCGACCTGTCGGTTTTCATTCCGTTTGTGTCCGAATCGGGGCGGGTTGCGCGCCGTCCGCGCCGCCGCGCCTGAAGCGTCTGGCGTTACATCGCCTCGATGCGCGGATAGAGGTCGCGGTTTTCGCGCTGCATGCGCTCGTGCACACGGCGCAGCACGGTGTTGGCGTCGTCGCGAAAACCCCGCTCGTCCAGTTCCAGGCTGCGGGCATTGTTCCAACGCTTGGCAAAGCCTTCGTAGGCGGCGGCAATGGCGTCCATCTCTTCCTGGAATTCGCGCCCCTTGCGCGCCAAGTCGGCATCCGTGCTGCGTGCCACGGCGGGATACAGCGCGCGGTCCTCGACCGCCAGATGCAGTTTGATGGTGGCGCTCATGGCGACGATGCCCTGGGCGATCTCGGCCGCGTTGCGCGCCACGCCCGCAAGCGCCAGCTTGCGCAGCGACGCGATGCCTTCCAGGATATCCACGTGCTGCTGCTTGAATTTGTCGATGTTCATACGGACCTTCCCTGCTGATGCCGCGGGGCCGGCAGGCCCCGCCCTTTCTGCCGCGAGCGCCCGTCAGGCCGACGCGCGCGCGCCTGCGTTTTCGAAGAGGATGTTGTTCTCCAGGTGGATGTGCGCCATCAGGTCTTCCTTGAATTGGCGGATGCCCAGGTACAGCGCACGCCAGGTGTTGCAGGCGGCGCGCGGCAGGGTCACGTTGTTGGTCAGCGCCATCAGGCGTTCCAGCGCCACGCCGTGGTCGTCGTGTTCCATGCGCATGACCATGATCGGCATCGTCGCCATGGCGCCGTGGCCGCGCGCCAGCATCGGGAACAGCACCTGTTCCTCTTTCTGCATGTGGCTTTCCAGTTCCTGCTGCATGGTGCGCAGGTGGTCGGCCAGGCCCGCCGGGCAGTCCGGGCTGTCGGCGTGGACCTGTTCCACCTTCAAGGCCAGGCGGATAAGTTCGGGCAGTTGCTGGCGGTGGACTTCGTGGTAGCGCGCCAGGATGTGATCGACCAGCTCGGCCGGTGATGCCAGCCCCCAATCGGTTTCCTGCGAAGGGTTCTGCGCCAGGGCGACCAAGCGCGCCTCGATCTGGGCGGGATCCAGCGAACGCTGGGCTGCCGCCTCGGCCAGGCTCTTCTTGCCGCCACAGCAGAAGTCCAGTTCGAATTCGTGAAACACCTGGGTGGCGCCGGGAATGCTGCGGGCCAATTGGCCCAGGGATTGCTCAACCATGCTCATCGCGTCTCTCCATAGATCATGACGGTGCCTCTCTACTTGCGAAAACCGTGCCAGGAAAAACTTGCGATTTATCAACCACCTGCGTTTTAAAGGGTAGATATCACCCTTCGCCGATAGGGTTCTATTCACCTTGCAACGGTAGAATTCACCCATGCAAAATCTCCTGCTTGCCGACCTCGTCGCCGACCTGCCGCCCGCCATTCGTCTACAGCGTCTGGTGTCCAGTCTTCGAACGCATTTCCGCTGCGGCGCCGTCGCGCTGCTGCAGCTTGAAGAAGATCACCTGCGTCCCATCGCGGTGGACGGCCTGACGCAGGACGCGCTGGGCCGCCGCTTCGCCGTGCAGCAGCATCCGCGGCTGGCCGCCATCCTGGCGCGGCGCGGCGTCACCTGCTTTCACCATGACAGCACCCTGCCCGATCCCTACGACGGACTCATCAACGGCATGGCGGGCGAACCCCTGCCCGTGCACGACTGCATGGGCACCAGCCTGCACATCGAGGGCAAGACCTGGGGCGTGCTGACGCTGGACGCGCTGGAGGTCGGCACCTTCGACATGGAGGCGCAGGCCGATCTGCGCGACTACATCGTGCTGCTCGAAGCCGCGCTGCGCACCACCCGGCTGGAGGCCGAGATCCGCGCCCTGCGCGTGGCGCGCGGGCAAGCGCCGGCGGACAGCGCCGCGCCCGCCACCAGCGAGATCCTGGGCCAGAGCGAATCCATTGCCCGGCTGCTGCACGAGATCGAGGTCGTGGCCGATTCGGAATTGCCCATTCTGCTGCTGGGAGAGACGGGCGTGGGCAAGGAACTGTTTGCGCGCCGCGTGCACGGCCTGTCGCGCCGCCGCGACCGGCCGCTGGTGCACGTGAACTGCGCCGCGCTGCCCGAGTCCCTGGCCGAAAGCGAATTGTTCGGCCACGCGAAAGGCGCGTTTTCCGGCGCGGTGGCCGACCGGCCCGGCCGCTTTGAAGCTGCCAACGGCGGCACGCTGTTTCTGGATGAAGTCGGCGAACTGCCGTTGCTCGTGCAGGCCAAGCTGCTGCGTACCCTGCAAAACGGCGAGATCCAGCGCCTGGGCGACGACCGTCCGCGGACGGTGGACGTGCGCATCGTGGCGGCCACCAACCGCAGCCTGCGCGACCTGGTGCGTGCGGGCGATTTCCGCGCCGACCTTTACCACCGGCTGTCGGTATATCCGATTCCCATCCCACCCCTGCGCGACCGCGGCAATGACATCCTGCTGCTGGCAGGCCGCTACCTGGAGCTGAACCGCGCGCGGCTCGGGCTGCGCAGCCTGCGGCTGTCGCCCGAGGCCGAGGAAATGATGCGCCGCTACCGCTGGCCGGGCAACGTGCGCGAACTCGAACACGTCATCAGCCGCGCCGCCATCAAGGCAGTCAGCCACGGCGCCAGCCGCAACGAGATCGTCACGCTGGGCGCCAAGCTGCTGGACCTGTCCGACGGCGACATGCCCGGCGCGCTGCAAGACGACGCGGATGACACACCTGTTCCGGATGCGCCGGCACAGTCGCTACGCGACGCGGTGGACGCCTGTCAGCGCCAGGCTATCCGGCGAGCGCTCGACACCCACCACGGCAACTGGGCCGTTGCCGCGCGCGCGCTGGATGTTGACCCGAGCAACCTGCACAAGCTGGCGCGGCGGCTGGGCTTAAAGGGCTGAAGCGTGACGCCGCGTTGGGCGCAAATCAAGCAATCCGGGCGTGCGAATCGACCACCAGACGACCGTGGGTGATTGCGGCGTCGACCGCCATTCCCGGCGTGGCAACAAACCCGCCGGCAACGAAAAGCGGCACGGCATGGGGCTCGCCAAGCCGGTCCTGATCACCCGCCAGTTCCACTGCCACGGTGGCGGTGAACGCTGGCCGATGCGCGTTCCCGACGGAAACCCGGGAGACGCTGGCGGTAAGCCGATAGCCCTTGTAGACCATATTGTTCTGATACATGGGACCTCCAATGTTTGGCGGCAGGCCTTGCGGCCCGCCACTCACAGCGCGCGGATCTGCGTCGCGTGAGGGCCCTTGGCGCCTTGCGCGGTCACATAGCTGACCCGCTGGTTTTCCAGGAGCACTTTGTGTCCGTCGCTGACGATCTGCGAGAAGTGCGCAAACAAATCCTTGCCGCCGTTCTCGGGCATGATGAAGCCAAATCCCTTGGCATCGTTGAACCACTTCACAATTCCGGTTTCCATTGACGCTTTCCTTTAAATGCGGACAGGCCGCGTAGCGAGGCCTGTCAAGGAAAGGATCGCGAACAATGAGGCGCCCCGCAAAGGGTGCAAGACCGGACGAAAATCACGATGCTCGAAAAGCTTCGGGACCACTATGGGTGCCGGGCCGGGGGAAGTCAACGCGCTTTGTGCTTATTGCGTAACCAATCAACTCAATCCACGGGACGGCCGCGAAAAGCGCGTATGCTGGCCGCGTGGTGCTTGAAACGCGCGTTGCCTCGCCGTATCGCCATGAGGAGCAAGCCGTGATCAACCATCGCCAGAACGTCCCGCCCATCCCCCGCCCAGGCCAAGTCACCGCGTTGACCGCTGACGCCACGTGAGCCTGATCGGCAGGTCCATCGCCCGATTCGCCAAAGCGTGCGTGAAGCGCCTTCCCCCAGCGCCGACCCCGTCCCGTGGCCCTGCCGAATCGGGACGCGATCCGCATCCGCGCCACGCTGCGATTTCATCGCCCTGGCGGATCTACCGCATCTACGCCCGCCCTGGTCATCTGCTGTTGCGCAACGAACAAGGCCAAATCCTGGATCTGGGCGTGATGAAAGGCGCCGAACCCAATCTCCGGTACCGGCTCTTTGCCCGGGACCTGCAAGGCAGGGGGTTCGCCACGCGCACGCA
>JAEYVD010000889.1 GCA_023432075.1 Pseudomonadota bacterium
GCCCACCGTCGGGCGAAAGCCTACCGATCCATTCACTGAGGCGGGCAGGCGCACCGAGGCGCCGGTATCGGTGCCCAGCGCGGCGGGCGCCAGCCGCGCACCCACCGCCGCGCCGCTGCCCGACGACGAGCCGCCAGCGATCAAACGCGCGTCATAGGCGTTGCGCGTGCCATCGCCGTCCGGTCCCGGAAAGGCGGTGTTGTAGCCCGACACCCCGAACGCCAGTTCATGCATGTTGGTCTTGCCCAGGATGACGGCGCCGGCTTCACGCAGCCGCTGCACGACGGGCGCGTCCTCGGCGGGACGGAAGTCCTTGAGCGCGGGCGTGCCGGCCGTGTTCGGCAGCCCGGCGACGTGGATGTTGTCCTTGATGGCGATGGGCACGCCGCCCAGCGGGCCGTTGCCGGGCGCCGCATCGTAGGCGCGCGCCTGCGCCAGGGCGCCGTCGCGGTCGACGGTGATGAATGCGTTCAGGTCCTGGCGGGCGTCGATGCGGTCCAAGCAGGCCTCGGTCAGCGCAACGCTGGTGAGGCGGCCCTCGCGGATGCGGGTTGCCGCCTCGATGACGGTCAGGTCCGCCAGGTCGGCGGGCAAGGGCTGGTCGGTCGTGCTGGGCATGGCGCTATTTCCTTGGCTGTCGGTCGATCCGTATCTATACAGGGGCGGCGCGGGGGCTGTCGAGAGGGCTGCCGCGCCGCGCGTAGTGGAAAACCACGATGGCGAAAATTGGTGGACCAAATACGATTTGGTCAAACCAATTCAAGGCGCCATGACGTTGCACTCGCTAGCCAAACCCGAGGTTTCCTCCAGCCGTCCCGTCCCCGATCGGGGTTACCTGCGGCTGGCCGCGCAGATCCACGCGTTGGTGGCGCAGGGTGAATTCGCCGCCGGCCAGCGGCTGCCCGCTGAACGCGCGCTGGCCGAGCGCTTTGACGTCAGCCGCACGTCCGTGCGCGAGGCCATCATTGCGTTGGAACTGCAGGGCGTGGTGGAGGTGCGGGGCGGCTCGGGCATCTACGTCTGCGAACCGGATGCGAGCCGGCCGCCCACGATGCCGGAGGCGGGCGCCGGCCCCTTCGAGCTGCTGCGCGCGCGCTGCCTGATCGAATCCGAGATCGCCGCGCTGGCGGCCACCACCCGCACCGACGGGGACCTGGACCGCATCTTCGAGGCGCTGACGGCCATGCGCGACCGGATGACGGACAAGGACGCCAACGCCGAGGCCGACCGCCGCTTTCACCTGTGCATCGCGCAGTCCACCGGCAACAGCGTGCTGCTGGCCACGGTGACGTCGATGTGGGATCAGGCCCGGGGTCCGGTCTGGGAAAAGATGGAACAGCATTTCCATACGCAGGCGTTGCGCCAGGCGTCGCAGGCCGATCACCAGCGCATCTTCCGCGCGCTGGTGGCCCGCGACGCGCAGGAAGCGCGGCAGGCGATGCGCGATCACCTGGAACGGGTGATCGGCGAATTTGCACAAGGGTGGCGCTGATGCTCAATTGCATGATCCACGGGGCGCAAGACCTGCGCCTGGACACCTCCGATTCGCAGCCCTTGGGGCCGTCGCAGGTGCGTGTCGGCGTCAAGGCCGTCGGCATATGCGGGTCGGACCTGCATTACTTCCGGCACGGCCGGGTGGGGGATTTTGTCATCCGCGAACCGCTGACGCCGGGGCACGAGGCGTCCGGGCAGGTGCTGGAGGTGGGCGCGGACGTGACGGCGGTCAAGCCCGGCGACCGCGTCGCCCTGGATCCGGCGCGCACGTGCGGCGTGTGCCGCTATTGCCGGCAGGGCGATTCCAATCATTGCGAGGCCGTGCATTTCTTCGGCAGCGCCAGCCGCTATCCGCACATGCAGGGCGCGATGCGCGAAGAGGTGGTGGTGCACGAGCGGCAATGCGTGCCGGTGCCGGATTCGCTGTCCTTCGAACTGGCCGCGTTTGGCGAGCCGCTGGCAGTGGCGTTGCACGCGGTGCGCAGCGCGGGTTCGCTGCTGGGCAAGACGGCCATGGTGGTGGGGGCGGGCCCCATCGGCGCGCTGATTCTGATGGCGGCGCGGTTGGCAGGCGCCAGCCGGGTCATCGTGGTGGACATCGTGGACCAGACGCTGGCGGCGTGCGCGCGCGTGGGCGCGTCGCAAACCATCAACGCGGCCACGGACCCGGGCGCGCTGGACGCGCTGGCGGCGGGCAAGGGATCCGTCGACGTGTGCTTCGAGGCATCGGGCAGCTACGCGGGGCTGGCAAGCTGCCTGCGCGCCGCGCGTCCGCGCGGCGTTGTTGTCACGGTAGGCACGCTGTCCGGCAGCAGCGAGGCGTGCCCCTTCAACCAGATCATGGTCAAGAGCCTGACGTGCGTCGGCAGCTTCCGATTTGTGGACGAATACGCGATGGCCGTGGATTGCCTGGCGCGCGGCTTGATCGACGTGTCGCCGCTGCTGACGGCGGCCGTGCCGGTTGCGCGCGTGCACGACGCTTTCGCGCTGGCGGGCGATCGCAACCAGGCGATGAAAGTGATGGTGACGTTCTGATCCCGCGGCCGCCTCGCGCGGCCGTCCCTCTCTCCTGTAGCCGGAAGCCACGATGAAGATTACGAATGCACGCGTGATTGTCTGTTCTCCGGGCCGCAACTTCGTGACCCTGAAGATCGAAACCGACCAGGGCCTGACCGGCATCGGCGACGCGACGCTGAACGGGCGCGAGCTGGCGGTGGCCGCCTACCTGACCGAGCATGTCATTCCCTGCCTGATCGGGCGCGATGCGCATCAGATCGAGGACATCTGGCAGTACCTGTACAAGGGCGCATATTGGCGGCGCGGGCCGGTCACCATGACCGCCATCGCGGGCGTGGACACGGCGCTGTGGGACCTGAAGGCCAAGGCTGCCGGCATGCCGCTGTACCAGCTTCTGGGCGGCAAGAGCCGCAGCGGCGTGATGGTCTACGGCCACGCCAACGGTTCGGACATCGAGCACACCGTGGACGAAGTGCTGCGCTACGCCGACATGGGTTATCGCGCCATCCGCGCGCAGAGCGGCGTGCCGGGATTGGAGAAGGTGTACGGCGTGGGCCGGGGCACGTTGTTCTACGAGCCCGCCGACGCGGACCTGCCCAGCGAGCACGACTGGTCCACCGAAAAGTATCTGCGCCACGCGCCGCAGCTGTTCGAACGTGTCCGCGAGAAGCTGGGCTTCGAGCACCATCTGCTGCACGACGTGCACCACCGGCTGACGCCCATCGAGGCCGCGCGCCTGGGCAAGTCACTGGAGCCTTACAGCCTGTTCTGGATGGAAGACGCCACGCCCGCCGAGAACCAGGAAGCTTTCCGGCTGATCCGCCAGCACACGACCACGCCGCTGGCGGTGGGCGAAGTCTTCAACACGATCTGGGACTGCAAGGACCTGGTGCAGAACCAGCTCATCGACTACATCCGCACCACGGTCGTTCACGCGGGCGGCATCACGCATCTGCGCCGCATTGCCGACATGGCCTCGCTCTACCAGGTGCGCACCGGCTGCCACGGCGCCACGGACCTGTCGC
>JAEYVD010000891.1 GCA_023432075.1 Pseudomonadota bacterium
CCAGCGGCGCGCCCAAGCACATCGTCAAGCAATGGCGCCAGCTTGCGGCGGAGATCGACGCCTTGCAGCGCCAATGGCCCGACACGCACACGCCCGTGCTGGGCAGCGTGTCCGCCCAGCATATGTATGGACTGCCCTTTCGCGTGCTGTGGCCGCTTTGCGCGGGCCGCCAGATCGACCGCCGCCAGCGGCTGTACCCCGAAGACCTGCAACAGGCCAGCCTGCGCTTTCCCACATTCGCCTGGATCGCCAGCCCCGCGCTGTTGCGCCGGCTGGGCCAGCGCCTGGACGCGGCGCAACTGCGCGGGCGGCTGACGCGCATCCATTCGTCGGGCGGCGCGCTGCCGCTTGACGTATCCGACGACATCGAAAGTTCGCTCGGACTGCGCCCCACCGAGATCTACGGCAGTTCCGAAACGGGCGCGGTCGCCTGGCGCACCGGCGACACCGACTGGCAGCCGCTGCCGGGCGTCAGCGTCGACCTGAACGACGCAGGCGCACTGCGCGTGTCGTCGCCCTGGGTGCAGTCCAGCGAGGCGCAGACCGCCGATGGCGCCGAGCTCACAGCGACGGGTTTCCGGCTGCTCGGCAGGCTGGACCGCATCATGAAGATCGAAGACAAGCGCGTGTCACTCCCCATGATCGAACACGCGCTGATGGAACATGCCTTCGCGACCGACGTCCGGCTCGGCAAGGCCGCCGGCGCCACGCGCCTGGCCGCGCTCGTTGCGCTGTCGGCCCACGGCCTGCATGCACTGCGCAACCAGGGCCGCAAAGCCGTGGTGGACGCGCTTCGCGGCCATCTGGCCGCGCGCTTCGAATCGCTGGCGATTCCGCGCACCTGGCGTCTGCTGCCCCAACTGCCCGCCAACGCCCAAGGCAAACTGCCGCAAGCCGACTTCGAGGCCGCGGCCGGCCCGCGCCCCGTGGCGCCCGCCGCCATCCCGGCTGGCCTGCCCGGCCAACCGGACAACGAACGCCGCTATACGCTGGACATTCCCTACGACCTGGCTTACTTCAGCGGACACTTTCCCGCGGCGCCGGTCGTGCCGGGCGTGGCGCAGATCAGCTGGGCCATGTCGCTTGCCCAGCGCGACCTGCACCCCGGCCTGAACTTCGCGGGCATGGAAGCGCTGAAGTTCCAGCGTCTGCTGCGTCCGGGCGACGCCGCCGTCCTGACGCTGAAATGGGATACCGCCAAACAGAAGCTCTACTTCACGTTCACGGTGAATGACGCGCCGTGCTCGTCCGGGCGCATTCTCCACGGAGCAAGCCATGACGCCGCATAAGCTGTGCGCGGTCGTGCCCGTGTACAACCACGGCGGCACCGTCGCCGCGGTCGTCGCGCAGCTTGCCGCGCAAGGCCTGCCTTGCGTCCTGGTGGACGACGGCTCCGCGCCCGCGTGCGCCGCCGTGCTGGACGCCTTGGCCAAACGGCCCGGCACCCAGCTGGTACGCCGCGCCGTCAATGGCGGCAAGGGAGCCGCGGTGCAGGATGGCCTGCGGGCCGCGTTGGCGTTGGGATACACGCATGCCCTGCAGGTGGACGCCGACGGCCAGCATGCGCTGCAAGACATCCCGCTGTTCGCGCAAGCCTCGCGCGAACGGCCCGACGCAGTGATCTGCGGCGCTCCCGTGTACGGCGACGACGTGCCGCGCAGCCGCCTCTATGGCCGCTGGCTGACCCGCGTGTGGGTCTGGATCAACACCCTGTCGCTCGACATCCCCGACGCCATGTGCGGGTTTCGCGTGTACCCGCTGGCAGCCGTCCTGCCGGTGATCGACGGCGCCCACGTCGGCCAGCGCATGGACTTCGACATTGCCGTGCTGGTGCGGCTGCATTGGCGCGGCGTGCGCATGGCGTGGCTGCCGACGCGCGTTGCCTACCCCGAGGGCGGCATTTCGCATTTCAAGGGCCTGCAAGACAACGTGCTGATCAGCCGCATGCACGCGCGGCTGTTCTTCGGCATGCTGGCCCGATCGCCATCGCTGTTGTGGCGCCGGCTGTCCCGGAGCACCCAGCCATGAGCGTGGCCGATCCGCACTGGGCCGGGCAGCGCGAACGCGGCAGCCCCGTGCTGATGCGCTTGACGGCCTGGGCCGCGCGCAGGCTGGGGCGGCGCGCGGTGGCTCCCGTGGTCTGGGTGGTCGTGCTGTATTTCTATGCGTTCGGCGCGCGCGCGCGCCGCGCGATCGCCACGTATCAGTCGCGCGTGGCCGCCTCCGGCGAGCTGGCTGCGCCGCTGCCGCGCGTCCTGCCCGTGTACCGCCAGTATCTGGCCTTTGCGACCGCCATCCTGGACAAGCTGGACGTATGGCAGGGCAAGATCACGATGGCGCGCCTGGATATCGCGGACCCGGACGGCCTGCACGGCCAGATGGGCCAAGGCCGCGGTCAGATCCTGGTGGGCTCGCACCTGGGCAATCTCGAAATCTGCCGTGCGCTCGCCGAGCAGACCGGCGCGCTACAGCTCAATGTGCTGGTGCACAGCAAGCACGCCGTTCATTTCAACCGCCTGCTCGACGAGGCCGGCGGCGGGTTGCGCATGATCCAGGTCAGCGAGCTGGATGCCGCCGTCATGCTGGATCTGGCCAAGCGCCTGGACCGCGGTGAATGGCTTGCCATCGCCGGTGATCGCGTGCCGCTGCGCGGCGACCGCACGGCGCCCGTGCAATTCCTGGGCGCCACCGCGCTGTTCCCCCAGGGCCCTTGGCTTTTGGCGGGCCTCTTGGGCTGCCCCGTGAACCTGCTGCGCTGCACCCGCCACGGCGGCCGCTACCGCGTCTGGATGGAGCGCCTGACCGAGCGCGTCGAATGGACGCGCGCGACCCGGCAAGCGCAGATCGCTGCCTGGACTCAGCGCTATGCCGACCGCCTGGCCGCGCATTGCCGCGAGGCGCCGCTGCAGTGGTTCAACTTCTACCCCTTCTGGAAAGACGATGCGTAAACGTGGCGCGATCGGCGCCGAAGTCGAAATCCGTGTGCCCTTCTTCGATGTCGATTCGATCAACGTCGTGTGGCATGGCCACTACGTCAAATACCTGGAGCAGGCGCGTTGCGAGCTGCTGGACCGGATCGGCCACAACTACGACGCGATGCGCGCCAGCGGCTACGCCTGGCCGGTGATCGATCTGCATCTGCGCTACGCCCAGCCCGCGCAGTTCGGCCAACGCCTGGTCGTGCGCGCCGAACTGGTCGAATGGGAGCTCCGCCTCAAGATCAACTACCTGATCCAGGATGCGGGCACCGGTCAACGGCTCACCCGGGCCACCTCCGTCCAAGTCGCCGTGTGCGTGGCCAGCCGCGAAATGCAGCTTGCCTCGCCCGCGATCTTCGTTGACGCAGTCCAACGCACCCTTCAATCCCAGGAGATCGCGACATGCGTCTGACCCTTCCGCAGCGCTTGCCCCTGTTGCAGCGCTGGAACCGTTTCCTCTTTCTGCTGGCGCTGTCGCTGTTGCCCTTGAGCGCCCAGGCGTTCGACCTGAACGACCTGCAGCAGCAACTGCGCGCCACGCCGATCGTGCGCGGCCAGTTCGTCCAGCAGAAATTCCTGCGGTCGCTGCCCCAGCCCCTGACCAGCCGCGGCGACTTCACGCTGGCCGCGGGCAAGGGCCTGCTGTGGCTCTTGCGTACGCCCATCGCCCAGGACCTGCGCATCAACGCCGACGGCATCGCGCGCCGCGACGAATCAGGCGCCTGGCAGGCGCTGCCCCAGCACACCGGCGCGGGACGTGAGAACCAGCTATTCCTGTCGGTCCTGGCCGGCGACACGCGCGGGCTTGAAGAGAACTTCAACCTGGCGCTGACGGGCGAGGCGACCGCCTGGAAACTGACGCTGACGCCGCGCTCGGCGCTGCTCAAGCAGATCTTCAGCACGATCCAGATCGACGGCGGTGCGCTGGTCGATCGCATCGAATTGCGCGAGACGCAAGGCGACCGCAGCGTCCTGCAGATGACGGGCGCGGTCGCGGCCGACGCGCTCACGCCCGAGGAACAGCGTGCATTCTCGGACTGAACGCTGGCTGCCCCGCCTCTTCAAGCTGGGGCTGCTGCTGGTGCTGCTAGCCGGCGCCTGGCAATGCCGCAATGGCTGGCCAGTGTCGGCCAACCTGATGGAGCTGGTGCCGCAAAGCGCCAGTGACGCCACGCGCCAGCTGGCCGAGGCCCGCATCCAGGAACCGCTGTCGCGCCAGCTTATTGCGCTGGTGTCTGCCCCGGATGGCGCCGACCCCGCGCAGCCGGCGCGCCTGCTTGCCAAACGCTGGTCGGACAGCGGCCTCTTTTCGGTCGTGCAGGTGGAAGTGAATGTGGACCTGGCCGCCCTGCGCGAACAACTGCTGGCCGGCCGACTGGCGATGCTGCCGCTGGCGGACCGCCAACTGCTTGAGTCGGATCCCGCCGCATTCGCACATCGCCGCGCGCGCGAGCTGTCCGATCCGTTCTCCTCGTCGGGACTCGTGCCCGCCGATCAAGACTGGCTGGGGCTCACACGCCGGGCCGAACAATCGCTCAGGCCCGGCGGACCCGTGCATTACGACATGGGCTCGGGCACGCTGCAGGCGCAGCAGAACGGCAAACGCTGGGTGCTCGTGCGCGCCGAGACACGCGGCGACGCGTTCGACGCCGATGCGCCGCAACGCATCGCCACGCAGATCGCCCAGGACCGCGAGGCCCTGCAGGCCGGCGGCGCCCAGATGCTGGTGGCGGGCGGCGCGCTGTACGCGGCCGCCGGCAAGGCGCAGGCGGTCGCCGAAAGCAGCTGGATCGGGTCCGGCGCCACGATCGGCATCGTGCTCGTCCTGTTGCTGGCGCTGCGCCGCTGGCGCGTGCTGCTGGCCTTCGTGCCGGTGGCCGTGGGCCTTGTGACCGGCGCGGTCGCGTGCGTCGCGGTGTTCGGCTCGATCCACGTCCTGACGCTGGTCATCGGCGCCAGCCTGATCGGGGTGGCGGTCGACTTTCCCATGCACTGGCTGGGCAAGCGCTTCGGGATGCCGGACTGGCAAGCATGGCCCGCGCTGCGCCGCGTGCTGCCCGGCCTGACGATCAGCCTGGCCGCCAGTCTGGTGGGCTATGTCGCGCTGGCGTTCACGCCGTTTCCGGCGCTGACCCAGACCGCCGTGTTCTCGGCGGCCGGCCTGCTTGGCGCGTATGCCTGCACCGTGTGCCAGCTTCC
>JAEYVD010000892.1 GCA_023432075.1 Pseudomonadota bacterium
CCAGCGGCGCGCCCAAGCACATCGTCAAGCAATGGCGCCAGCTTGCGGCGGAGATCGACGCCTTGCAGCGCCAATGGCCCGACACGCACACGCCCGTGCTGGGCAGCGTGTCCGCCCAGCATATGTACGGCCTGCCCTTTCGCGTGCTGTGGCCGCTTTGCGCGGGCCGCCAGATCGACCGCCGCCAGCGGCTGTACCCCGAAGACCTGCAACAGGCGAGCCTGCGTTTTCCCACATTCGCCTGGATCGCCAGCCCCGCGCTATTGCGCCGGCTGGGCCAGCGGCTGGACGCGGCGCAACTGCGCGGGCGGCTGACGCGCATCCACTCGTCGGGCGGCGCGCTGCCGCTTGACGTATCCGACGACATCGAACGCTCGCTCGGACTGCGTCCCACCGAGATCTACGGCAGTTCGGAGACGGGCGCGGTCGCCTGGCGCACCGGCGACGCCGATTGGCAGCCGCTGCCGGGCGTCAGCGTCGACCTGAACGACGAAGGCGCGCTGCGCGTGTCGTCGCCCTGGGTGCAGTCCAGCGAGGCGCAAACCGCCGATGGCGCGACGCTCACCGGCAACGGTTTCCGGCTGCTGGGCAGGCTGGACCGCATCATGAAAATCGAAGACAAGCGCGTGTCGTTGCCCATGATCGAACATGCGCTGACGGAACATGCCTTCGTAACCGACGTCCGGCTCGGCAAGGCCGCCGGGGCCACGCGCCTGGCCGCGCTCGTTGCGCTATCGGCCCACGGCCTGCACGCACTGCGCAACCAGGGCCGCAAAACCGTGGTGGACGCGCTGCGGGGCCATCTGGCCGCGCGCTTCGAATCGTTGGCGGTCCCGCGCACCTGGCGGCTGCTGCGGCATCTGCCCGCCAACGCGCAAGGCAAACTGCCGCAAGCCGAGTTCGAGGCCGCGGCCGGCCCGCGCCCCGTGGCGCCCGCCGCCATCCCGGCCGGCCTGCCCGGACAACCGGACAACGAACGCCGCTATACGCTGGACATCCCCTACGACCTGGCTTACTTCAGCGGACACTTTCCCGCGGCGCCCGTGGTGCCGGGCGTGGCGCAGATAAGCTGGGCCATGTCGCTTGCGCAGCGCGACCTGCAGCCCGGGCTGCACTTCGCGGGCATGGAAGCGCTGAAGTTCCAGCGTCTGCTGCGTCCGGGCGACACTGCCGTCCTGGCGCTGAAATGGGATGATGCCAAACAGAAGCTCTACTTCACGTTCACGGTGAATGATGCGCCGTGTTCGTCCGGGCGCATTCTCCACGGGGCAAGCCATGACGCCGCATAAGCTCTGCGCGGTCGTGCCCGTGTACAACCACGGCGGCACCGTCGCCGCGGTCGTCGCACAGCTTGCCGCGCAAGGCCTGCCTTGCGTTTTGGTGGACGACGGCTCGGCCCCCGCATGCGCCGCCGTGCTGGACGCCTTGGCCGAACGGCCCGACACCCACCTGGTACGCCGCCCCGTCAACGGCGGCAAGGGCGCCGCTGTGCAGGATGGCTTGCGGGCCGCGCTGGCATTGGGATACACGCATGCCCTGCAGGTGGACGCCGACGGCCAGCATGCGCTGCAAGACATCCCGCTATTCGCGCAAGCCTCGCGCGAGCAGCCGGACGCCGTGATCTGCGGCGCGCCCGTGTACGGCGACGACGTGCCGCGCAGCCGTCTCTACGGCCGCTGGCTGACCCGCGTGTGGGTCTGGATCAACACCCTGTCGCTCGACATCCCCGACGCCATGTGCGGGTTTCGCGTCTACCCGCTGGCAGCCGTGCTGCCGGTGATCGACGGCGCCCACGTCGGCCAGCGCATGGACTTCGACATTGCCGTGCTGGTGCGGCTGCACTGGCGCGGCGTGCGCATGGCCTGGCTGCCGACGCGCGTGGTCTACCCCGAGGGCGGCATTTCGCATTTCAAGGGCCTGCAAGACAACGTGCTGATCAGCCGCATGCACGCGCGCCTGTTCTTCGGCATGCTGGCCCGGTCGCCGGCGCTGTTGTGGCGCCGCGTGTCCCGGAGCGCCCAGCCATGAGCGTGGCCGATCCGCATTGGGCCGGGCAGCGCGAACGCGGCAGCCCCGTGCTGATGCGCCTGACGGCCTGGGCCGCGCGCAGGCTGGGACGGCGCGCGGTCGCCCCCGTGGTCTGGGTGGTGGTGCTGTACTTCTACGCGTTTGGCGCCCGCGCGCGGCGCGCGATCGCGGTGTACCAGTCTCGCGTGGCGGCCTCCGGCGAACTGGCCGCGCCGCTGCCGCGCGCCCTGCCCGTGTACCGCCAGTACCTCGCCTTCGCCACCGCCATGCTGGACAAGCTGGACGTATGGCAGGGCAAGATCACGATGGCGCGTCTGGATATCGCGGACCCGGACGGCCTGCATGGCCAGATGGGCCACGGCCGCGGCCAGATCCTGGTGGGCTCGCACCTGGGCAACCTCGAAATCTGCCGCGCGCTTGCGGAGCAGACCGGCGCGCTGCGGCTCAATGTGCTGGTGCACAGCAAGCACGCCGTGAACTTCAACCGCCTGCTCGGCGAGGCCGGCGGCGGGCTGCGCATGATCCAGGTCAGCGAACTGGATGCCGCCGTCATGCTGGATCTGGCCGAGCGCCTGGAGCGCGGGGAATGGCTTGCCATCGCCGGCGACCGTGTGCCACTGCGCGGCGACCGCACGGTACCCGTGCAATTCCTGGGCGCCACCGCCCTGTTCCCCCAGGGCCCGTGGCTTCTGGCGGGCCTCTTGGGCTGCCCCGTGAACCTGCTGCGCTGCACCCGGCACGGCGGCCGCTATCGCGTCTCGATGGAGCGCCTGACCGAGCGCGTCG
>JAEYVD010000012.1 GCA_023432075.1 Pseudomonadota bacterium
GGGCTGCCGATGCGCAGCTCGACGCCTTCCACCGCATGGCCCGCCGAGCAGTCGTCGCGCGGCGTGTCGATGTCGGTGATGAACATCGAACCCGCATATTCGGTGATGCCGTAGCCGTGGTGCATCGGCACGCCGAAGTAGCGTTCCGCGTCGCGCTTTTGCGTCGGGTCGAGCGCGGCGCCGCCGGTGTAGAGGTAGCGCAGGGCCGGCGCGCGCAGTTCCGCGCGGGGCGGCGCCGCGGCCATCAGGCGGCTGAACATCGTCGGCACGCCCTGCAGGATGCTGACGCCGGGATGCGCCAGGGACTTGAACACGTCTTCCGGATCGAAGCGGCTGCGCAGCACCAGGCTGGCGCCCGCACGCAGCGTGGCCATCAGCACGGTTGCGATGCCGAAGATGTGCGACATGGGCAGCGCGGCATAGCCGATATCGTGCGGCGTCAGGCGGCGCGAGGCCGCCGACACCCGCGCGAAATGCACGAGGCCCCGGTGCGGCACCATCACGCCCTTGGGCGCGCCGGTGGTGCCGGACGTGTAGATCACCGTGGCCACCTCGCCGGCCAGTTCGCCGGTCTCGGCCTGAGTGGGAGAGGGCGCGCGCGCGGCGGCGATGCCAGGCCCCCAGACGGCAGCGTCGGCATCGGAAGCGCCCGCCGCTGCGGCGTGAGCGGCAGCCGCCGTCGACACTCCGCTCGTGAACAGCACCAGCTCGGGCTGCGCATGTTGACGGATATTGTCGATCTCGCGTCCGGACAGGCGCGCATTCACGCCCACCGGCCACGCGCCCGCCAGGCCGCAGCCAAACAGCGTGGCGATCATTGCCGTGCAGTTCTCGCCCACCATCATCACGCGGTGGCCGGGCTGCACGTCTTGGCCGCGCAGCCAGTCGGCCGTATCCTGCACCCGCTGCCACAACTGGCCATAGGTCAGCGTGCCGCCGCCTTCCTCGTACAGACAGATGGCGTCGGGCTGCCGGCGCGCCTGCAGCGCCAGGACGTCGTGGATGCGGGTGATCGATTCAGCGTGAGACATGAGTTGATACGGGGGATCAAAGGGTTGCCTGGGTGCCCAGGATGGCGGTCGATTGGCTGGACAGCGTACCGCCATTGCCATGCACCAGCGCAAGCTGCGCATCCGCGACCTGCCGTTCGCCGCATTCGCCGCGAAGCTGGCGCACCGCCTCGATCATGATGAAGACGCCATACATGCCCGGATGCACGCAGCACAAGCCGCCGCCGTTGGTGTTGACGGGCAGCGTGCCGCCCGGCGCGATGGCGCCGTCCGCGATGAAGTCTCGGCTTTCGCCCTTGGCGCAAAAGCCCAGATCTTCCAGGAACAGCAGCGTGTTGATGGTGAAGGCGTCGTAGAGTTCCACGACGTCGATGTCGCGCGGCGCGACGCCCGCCATCGCGTAGGCGCGGCGCCCGGATTCGGCGGCCGCCGTGACGGTCAGGTCTTCCATGGAAGAAATCTGCCGGTTCCACACCGCCGTCGCGTTGCCCAGCACGTACACGGGCGGGCGCGGCAGGTCGCGCGCACGGTCGGCGCGCACCAGCACGTAGGCGCCGGCCCCGTCAGTGACCAGGCAGCAGTCGCGCACGCTCAGCGGATCGGACACCATGCGCGCGGACAGGATCTGATCCAGCGTCGCCGGTTCGCGCAATTGCGCTTCGGGGTTCAGCTGCGCCCACTGGTTGGCCGCCAGCGACACGCGCGCCAGGTCTTCGCGCCGGGTGCCGTACTGATGCATGTGCCGCGCCGCCGCCAGCGCATACGAGGACAGCGGACTGAGCGGATCGTAGGGCGTTTCATACGGTTGCGGGTCGAACTGCTTGCGCACGCGTCCGACCTCGGCGCGGCTCAGCGTGGACGTGCGCTGCGTGCTGCCGTAGCAGACCAGCACCGCGTTGCATTGGCCCGAGGCCAGCGCATGCAGCGCCGGCATCAGGTGCGCCACGAAGCTGGACCCGCCCAGCATGGTGCTGTCGATGAACGTGGGGCGGATGCCCAGGTGTTCGATCACCGGCATGGCCCACATCGGGGCCGCGACACTGGCCGTGCACAGGCCGTCGATGTCGCGCATCGTCAGGCCCGCGTCCGCGACGGCGCGCTGCGCCGCCTGGACCAGGATTTCCATTTCGGTAAAGCCCGCGGCCTGTCCCAGGCCGGCGTGGCCTACTCCGGCCACCGCGACGGCGCCGCGCAATTCGTTCAGCGTCATGGCGCCTCCTTGTTGGGCACGAAAACCACCAGTCCGCGCCCGTCCTGCTGGATTACCTGCGCGCGCACGCCCATGCCGATGCGGACCGCGTCCGGCGCCACGCCGTCGACGCGGCTCATGAGCCTGACGCCTTCCTGCAGGTCGATCAGCGCCACGTTGTAGTCGCCGCCCGCGTCGGGCTTGCGCCGCACGACGGTGGTGGAATAGACGGTGCCGCGTCCGTCGGCCGTGACCCAGCCAAGCTTGTCCGCGCCGCAGTGCGGGCAGATCATGCGGGGATAGAACACGGCGCGGTCGCAGCCGGCGCAATGCTGGATGAGGAAGCGGCCGTCGTCGAGCGCCTGGCGGTACTGCGCCTCGACGCCTTGCGACACGCCATCCGTCTGATCGGGAGCAGTCATGGTGCGATGGGATTCCAGTGGATCGGGTGAAACGGAACAGGCCCTAGTGTCCGCACTGCCACCCGCTTCGGCCATTCTTCATTGCTGAAGCAGGACTTTTGCCAATCCGTAGTGGGCGGCGCGCCCTACACGCAGCGCGAAGCCCGTCTTCGGAAGAGGCAGATTGTCCGGCCGTGCGCGCCGTGGCTAGATACCGGGCAAAGGAGGTGGACCATGAACCTGACCTGGACGCCGCAAGAGCGCCAATTCCGCGA
>JAEYVD010000027.1 GCA_023432075.1 Pseudomonadota bacterium
CCATGCCGGACTATCACGACCATGAATGGGGCCGGCCCGTCACCGACGACAGGCGCCTGTTCGAAAAGATCTGCCTGGAAGGCTTTCAGGCCGGCATGGCGTGGATCACCATCCTGCGCAAGCGCGATGCGTTTCGCGAGGCGTTCGACGATTTCGACATGGAGCGCGTGGCGCGCTATACCGAAAGCGACGTGGAGCGTCTGATGGGCAATGCCGACATCGTGCGCAATCGCGCCAAGATCGTGTCGGCCATCAACAACGCGCAGCGTGCGCGCGAACTGGCCGATGAAACCGGGTCGCTCGCCGGCTGGCTATGGTCGCACGAGCCGCCGCCGCAGGCGCGTCCGGCGGCCGTGGACCGGCACTATTGGGACAACAATCCCACGTCCAAGGCGTCGATCGAACTTTCGCGCGCGTTGAAGCGGCGAGGCTGGACGTTCGTGGGGCCGACCACCATGCATGCCTTTATGCAGGCCGTCGGGATGGTGAACGAGCACATGAGCGGCTGCGTCTGCCACGCGCAGATCGAGGCGGCGCGGGCGCGCTTCCGGCGTCCCTGCTGAATCAACGCGCCGCAACGCCGGCCTGCGCCCGCGCGGACGCGGTGCATCGGAAAGGCGTCACACCACGCTGATGCGCAATTCAGCCAGCAGCGCCGCCGCCTGGGTCTTGGAGATGGTGGCGCCCGCCAGCCGCGCGGCGGCCGTCAGGTCCAGACCGCCCAGATCCGCCTCGCGCAGGTCGGCGCCTTCGAAGTGAACGTTTTTCAGGGTGGCATTACGCAGGCTGCCGCCGTGAAAGACCGTCTCGCGGAAATCGCTGCCCGATAGGTCTGCGTCCGAGAAATCGAGCTGGAGCAGGTTGCACTTGCGGAACGACACCCCGCGCAGCAGGGCGCCGACCAGCAGGCATTCCTCGAGCGACCACCCCAGGCACGCGATGCCATCGAAATCCGAACCCGTCAGCTTGCATGCCCGCAAGCGCGCGCTGGCCAGCCGCGCACGGCGCCAGTTGGCGTTGTTCAGGTCGCAGTTCTGGAAGGAGGCCTCGCTGGCGTCGGCCGAGGCGAAATTGGCCGATCCGCCCCGGCAGCGCAGCCATTGCGTGTCGGTCAGGTCCGCACCTTGGAACGAGGCGCCGGCGATCGCGCAGCCGCTGAATTGAAAGCCGCGCAGGTCCAGGCGCGAAAAGTCCGCCTCCTGGAAGTCGCAATCCACGAATGACAGCGGGACGCCCGGGGCAGCCTCGATCAGGGCCTGCATCGCCTTGCGGTCGATGTCCCGGCCCTCGATCGGTGGCGGTACGGTTTGGGTCATGCGGATCAGGCCGACGCGTCGGACTGCATGCGTCCCAGGATGAATCCGTCCACGGCGCTGGTGCGGCCGCGCCACAGGGTCGGCTGTCCAGCAATGGGCGTGCCGTCAGCAGTGAAGAAAAGCGCGTCGGCCAGGTGAATGTAGTTGGGCAGCGGGTCGACGGGCTGCGGCAGGCGGAACACGTCGCCGAGCTCGGCCAGCGAGGCGTGCACGGTCTGGCGCGTGTCATCGTCCATCGACGCCAGCGAGCCCGAAAAGCTGGCGGCGAAGGTGTCGAAGTACTCGGCGCCCGAGACGATCGAGCCGGACACCAGCATGCCGCCCATCTGCAAGGTCACGCCAATGCTTTCGATCTGGCTGCCGTTGTTGACCAGGTTGACCAGGAACTGCAGGAAGGCGTCCGCGGTGGGTGCGGCGGCAGCAGGCTGGCTGGCGGCGGAGGGGTCGATGCTCATGAGAGGGGTCTCTGAAAGGTTTGCAAGAGGCACAAGATACTCGAAGGACGCTGAAAATGGGCGCGGTGCAATCCGGGGAGAAGCGGGTCGATCGGGCGCCTGACCGGGCCTTCCGGAGCGGCGTCCGGCGAGTATGTTGGCACCCTGACCGCCATTCCCTTTGGAGCCTCCATGAGCAGCGTGAATTTCCTGGGTATCAATGCCGGCGCCGGCCAGCCTGCGTCCGTCCGCAACGCCAACGCCACGGCCGGCGAAGGCTTTCGCGCGGCGTTCGCCGACGCCACCGAGCGCAACCGTTCGGCCATGGGCCGGGGCGTGTCCGGCGCCGCGCAGTCCGCGCCGTCGCAGACCGAGCAGGAATTCATGGACTACGCCGGGATGTCGATCAAGGACAAGATGTTCTACGCGGCCTTGGCGAGCCTGGGCATTTCCAAGGAAGAGTACGACGCCATGTCGGCCGCCGAACGCCTGGAAGTCGCCCAGAAGGTGTCCCTGGCAATGCAGCAGCTTGCCAAGGCCGAGAATACGAAGGAAGTGCTCTGAGGTCCTGACGGCCCGATGCGAAAAGGCCCGCTTGCGCGGGCCTTTTTCATATCACCAGCCCCAGCAGGTGCCTGCGGCCGGCTTGCCGCAGGTGCGGTAATTCACCGCGAACCACAGCTTGCCCGCGCCGCGCGGTGTGCCGTCGGACGTCTTGACGTCGTTGCGCGGCAGTTCTTCCAAGGTGTCGCGCGCGGACTTGGTGGGCGAGCCGCTGGCCGCGTTGGGTTGCAGGGCGATGCGGCCCAGGCTGGCGGCATCGCGGTCCTCGAACACGATATCCGTGTCGCTCAACGCGCTCATCTTCACCGAGGCATCGCGCACGGCGGCGGCGTAGCTGTCGCTGGCGCCGGTCGGCAGGATGTCCTTGTCCAGCGTGCTGACCGCCAGGATCTCGACGGGCGTGGCGGGCGCTTGCATCTTGTACTGGTCCAACCCGGGCAGCTGGCCCGCCGCGGCCTGCCGGCGCAGCCAGTCGCCCCACAGGAATTCCGCGAACTCGGGCAGGTTGCCGTTGCTGTAGGCGATGTCGCGGGTGAAATACACCAGCGAGCGATAACGGTCTTCCTGCATGCCGCCCGGTTCCTGCGCATGGGACAGCCCCACGCGCGTGGGCAGCTGGTCGACGGTGATCGGCTGATTCTGACCGTCGCGCAGCCACGCGCGGCGCTCGTCCACCAGGCGTTGCCAGAAGGCCGTCGCGGTCGTCAGGTCGCTGTAGTTGGCGTCAACCTTCACCCACACCGGCAGCTTGGGGCCGCCGTCAAAGATCTCGCGCAGCGACGAGAACGTATGGTGGCCGTCGGTCAGGTACAGGTTGCCGTCCCAGCCCACCACCACCGTCTTCAGGTTGGCCGTGTTCGTGCCGGGCGCGTCCTGGCAGGCGAACGTGTCCGGCTGGTCCAGGCGCGCGGCGCGGGCCTCGGCGATGCTCTGGAACTTCTGCGCGCGCTCGGCGCCGCCCACGTCTTCGCAGTAATCGTCGAACTTCTTGCCGACCGTGCGGTTCAGGTAATCCAGTTGCAGCACCGGATCGGCCGCCCAGGTGGCGCGGTCAAAGTCGCCCTGCCAGCGGCCCAGCTTGTAATAGATCTGGTCATAGCCGATCGCGGCCTGGGTGGGGTGCAGTTCCTCGATGCGCACCTGGATCACGTCGCCGGGCTTGGTCTGCAGATAGGCCGTATTGCGCGGGGGCCTTTCAGGTTGCGGTTCCGGCGCGGGCGTTTGCGGCGGCGCCGGGGTTTCGGCGACAGGCGGCTGGACGGCGTCCTCGTCATCGTCGCTGCCATTGCAGGCGGCCAGGGCCAGCGGCAGCAACGCCAGGGCCAGGGCGCGGGCAAGGCGCGTTTGCGGACGGAATAGGGGCGAGAACGTGAAAGGGGAACGAGAAGGCATGGCAGTTCGTGGGGGGCTGCGATCAGTAAGGGAGGCCGATCATGCCGGACGCGTGTTTCCTGCGCATTGCACGTCACCGTGAATCTGACCGAGCATAGCGCGCGCGGCGGGCGGCAAGGAGATAATGGCAGGGCGTCCGGCGCGGGATCGGGGCGCGATACCGTTAAAACCAAGGAGGCTGCCGGCAATGGCTTACATCAACTTCTGGCGTGTCTGTGTCGTGCTGACCCTCAGCGCAATCGGCTTGGGCGCGGCGGCGGACGACCGGGGCGCGCAGTTGCTGGAGGCATCCGGCCAGGGCGAGACCGCGCGAGTGCGTCAATTGCTTGCCGGCGGCGCGCCGCTCGAGGCGCGGGACGGGCAGGGCAATACGCCGCTCTTGCGCGCCACGCAGGGCAACCACGAAGCGGCCGCGGCGGCACTGATCCAGGCCGGTGCGGACGTGAACGCCAAGAACGGCATGCAGGACAGCGCCTATCTATTGGCGGGTGCGCAAGGGTATCGCGAGATTTTGGAACTGACACTGACGCACGGCGCGGACCTGAAAAGCACCAACCGCTACGGGGGCACGGCGCAGATACCTGCCTGCGAGCGGGGGCATGTCGAGGTCGTGCAGCGTCTGCTTCAGGCCGGGGTGGATCCGAACCATGTCAACCGGCTGGGTTGGACCGGGCTGCTGGAAGCCATCATCCTGAGTGACGGGGGACCGCGTCATCAGGCCATCGTGGCGCTGCTGATCGAAGGGGGCGCGGACGTGAATCTGCCGGACAAGGACGGCCGCACGCCGTTGCAACATGCCCGCCAGCGCGGGCAGACAGAGATCGTCCAGATGCTGGAGCGCGCCCAGGCGCGGTAGCGGCCCGGGCGGCGGGGTGGGCCGGCGCCGCGCAAGCGGACCGGCCCGGCACACGCTTAGAACTGGTGGCGGATGCCCACGCCGGCGGCGGTGCTCTTGACGCCGTCGATGAACGCGTAGTCCGTGCCGTACGAACCGTAGGCGTACAGGTTGGTGCGCTTGGACAGGTCGTAGGTGTAGCCCACGCTGTAGACGTTCATGTTGGCATCGCCGCCCGTCAGCTTGTCGTTGGACGGCGCCACGTGCTGCCACGACGTGAACAGGCTGCCGGCTGCGCTGACGGGGAACGTTGCGCCCAGCATGTAGGAATTGGCCTTGAAACCGTCCACGAAGCGGTTGATGCCGAATTCATCGCTGAACGGCGTGCCGGCCGGCAGGTCCTGGCCGACGAACCAGCCGTCGGTGGTGCGGCCATAAGCGGCGGCCAGCTTGACCACTTCCAGGTCGTACGACGCGCCGATGGCGTACTGGCGCGGCGTGGCGCCGTTGTCGATGGAACCGCGGTTGGCGCCGTTCAGCTGGTCATACGTCAGCGTCACGTTCAGCGGACCTTGCACGTAGCGCAGGCCCGTGGTGATGCCGCGCGTGTTGTCCGCGGTCTTGAAGCCGGTCTGGTCCGTCGTGGTGTCGTCCACGCTGAACGAGTAGCCCACGGCGAATTCAAAGCCGTTCACCGACGGGGTGCGGTACATGACCATGTTGTCCCAGCGCATGGTGTTGGCCGCGCTGAAACCCAGGCCCAGGTTCGACTGGGTGTAGCTGGTGTAGAAGGGATCGATGTCGGCCAGGTAGTTCGAGCCGACCGTGGCCTGGCGGCCGAATTCCAGCGAACCCCAGGCGTCGTTGGCCACGCCGATGGTGGCCTGGCGGCCGAACAGGCGTCCGCCCTGTGCGCTGTTGCCGTTGCCCGAATCAAAGCCGCTTTCCAGCGTGAAGATGGCGCGCAGGCCATCGCCCAGTTCGTCGCTGCCGCGCAGGCCCCAGCGTGAGCCGGCCTGAACGCCGTTGATCATGCTGACACGGCTGCCGCTGTAGTCGGGACCCTTGATCTTGTTGTAGCCGATGCCGGTGTCGATGACACCATAGAGCGTGACCGACGTTTCTGCCTGGGCAATGCCGGCCAGGGACAAGCCCAGAGCCGTTGCGAGCAACGTCTTTTTCATCCTGGATTCTCCGTACTGAGAAAAGTTGGGGAAAGCCCCGGCGCCGGAGGGCGCCGGAAAAACAAAAGGGAACCACGCATCCGAATCAGCCGCATCGGTTGGGGGTTCCCGTCACGCAGTGTAGGCAATGT
>JAEYVD010000107.1 GCA_023432075.1 Pseudomonadota bacterium
CATTGCCACATATCCGTCATGTTTGCGCTGCACAATGAAAAGGTTTTCATAACAGGCAACAATGCGGATCTAACAATTAGATCTACGAGACAGCATGTCATCCATCGTTCTGGATAACCTCACCAAACAGTATGCCGGCGCGGCGGCGATCCAAGGCGTGAGCTTCACGGTTCCGGCCGGCAGCTTCACCGTCCTGCTCGGTCCGTCCGGTTGCGGCAAGTCGACGACGCTGCGCATGATCGCCGGCCTGGATACGCCCACGTCGGGCAGCATCCGCATCGGCGACCGCGACGTCACGCAATTGCCGCCGGCCAAGCGGCGCATCTCCATGGTGTTCCAGTCGTACGCGTTGTTTCCGCACCTGACGGTGCGCGAGAACATCCTGTTCGGCCTGAAGGTGCGCAAGGAGCCCGCCAAGGACTTCGACCGCCGCCTGCAGCGCGTGGCCAGTCTGCTGGGCCTGACTCACCTCCTGGACCGCAAGCCGTCGCAACTGTCGGGCGGGCAGCAGCAGCGCGTGGCGCTGGGCCGCGCGGTGATTTCCGAGGCGCCGGTCTGCCTGATGGATGAACCCCTTTCCAACCTGGACGCGCAGCTGCGCCACGAAATGCGCCGCGAGATCCGCGCGCTGCAGCAGAGCCTGGGCATCACCATGGTCTATGTGACGCACGACCAGACCGAGGCGATGAGCATGGCCGATCAGGTGGTGCTGCTGCGCGGCGGCCAGATCGAACAGCACGACACGCCTGACGGCCTGTATGCGCGGCCCGCCAGCGAGTTCGCGGCGCGCTTCATCGGCACGCCGCCCATGAACCTGATCAACCTGGCACAGCAAGCAGGCGGCACGGTGATCGCCGGCACGCAAGGCCCGGTCATCGCGAACGCCCCGGCCGGCGCCGTGAAACTGGGCGTGCGTCCGGAACACATCCGCATCGACGGCGACGGCAGCGCCGCCACCGTGGAAAGCGTCGAGTACTTCGGCGCGGACTCCATCGTGGTGTGCCGCATCGGCGACACGAGCGGCGTGGCCGTGCGTGTCGGCGGCCACCTGCGCGCAAGCGCCGGCGAGCCGCTGCGCCTGTCCTGGCCGGACGGGCAACAGCATTTCTTTGCCGCCGATTCGGCGGTCATCAACACCGACGGGCGCTAAAACAAATAGCCCACACAGGAAAGGAAACACACCATGCGACGCATCGTACTCAAGACCCTGGCCGCCAGCCTGGCCGCCGCCTGCCTGTCTCTGCCTGTGCAGGCGCAGAACAAGCCCGTCGAGGTCGAGTTCTACTACCCGGTTGCCGTCGGCGGCCCGATCACCAAAATCGTTGATGACATGGTGACGGACTTCCAGAAGGAAAACCCCAACATCAAGATCAAGCCGATCTACGCCGGTTCGTACCAGGACTCCATCGCCAAGGCGCTCACCGCGCTCAAGGGCGGCACCCCGCCGCAGCTCGCGGTGCTGCTGTCCACCGACATGTTCACGCTGATCGACGAGGACGCCATCGTCCCGATCGACGGCCTGGCCAAGACCGACGCCGACAAGAAGTGGCTGGGCGGCTTCTATGACGCCTTCATGCAGAACAGCCGCACCGGCGGCCACACCTGGGGCGTACCGTTCCAGCGCTCGACGATCGTCATGTACTACAACAAGGATCTCTTCAAGGCCGCCGGCCTGGATCCCGAAAAGCCGCCCAAGACCTGGGCCGAGCTGGTCGAATACGGCAAGAAGCTGACCAAGCAGGACGCCTCGGGCAACACCACGCAGTGGGGCATCGAGATTCCGTCGGGCGGCGCGTTCGCGTACTGGCTGTTCCAGGCGCTGACCACGCCCAACGGCGCGATCCTGATGAACGAAGCCGGCAACGAGGTCTACCTGGACAAGCCGGCGGTGGTTGAAGCGGCCCAGTTCTGGCGCGACCTGTCGGCCAAGCACAAGATCATGCCGACCGGCACGATCGACTGGGGCACCACGCCCAAGGACTTCCTGGAAAAGAAGGCCGCCATGGTGTGGACCACCACCGGCAACCTGACCAACATCCGCAAGAACGCCGACTTCCCGTTTGGCGTGGCGATGATGCCGCAGCAAAAGCGCGGCGGCAGCCCCACGGGCGGCGGCAACTTCTACATCTTCAAGAGCGGCACGCCGGAGCAGCAGGCAGCGGCGCTGAAGTTCGCGCAGTGGGCCACCACGCCCGAGCGCGCGGCCGACTGGAGCATCGCCACGGGCTACGTGGCCGTGACGCCGGCCGCCTGGGAAACCGAGAAGATGAAGAAGTACGCGCAGGAAGTGCCGGCCGCCACGGTCGCGCGCGACCAGCTGGAAGTCAGCGTGGCTGAATTCTCCACGCATGAGAACCAGCGCGTCACCAAGACCCTGAACGACGCCCTGCAGGCGGCGCTGACGGGTTCGAAGACGCCGCAGCAGGCCTTGACCGACGCGCAGCGCGAGTCCGATCGCATACTGCGTTCCTACAAGTAACCGCCCCCAAGCACGATGAGCCGCTCTTTGAATGCGCTTTATGGCTGGCTGCTTCTGCTGCCAGCCATCGTGCTGCTCGCCGCCTTCACGCATTACCCGGCGGTGGCGACGCTCTGGCACAGCTTTTTCTCCACGCCCAAGGGCGCGCGTCCTGCCCGCTTCGTCGGGCTGGAGAACTACGCCGTCATGCGCGACGATCCGGTGTTCTGGCAGTCGCTCTGGAACAACCTGTGGTTTGCGCTGGGCACCATTCCCACCTCGATCGGCATCGCGCTGATCATGGCGCTGTGGGTGAACCGCAACCTCGCCGGCCGCGGCTTTCTGCGCATGGCGTACTTCACGCCGACGGTGCTGCCCATGGTGGCGGTGGCCAACATCTGGCTGTTCTTCTACACGCCGCAATACGGGCTGATCGCGCAGGTGATGGGCTGGTTCGGATCGCCCGGACCCAACTGGCTGGGCAACCGCGAGACCGCGCTGCCCGCGCTGATGCTGGTGACCGTGTGGAAGGAATCCGGCTTTTTCATGATCTTCTATCTGGCGGCGTTGCAGACGGTGTCGCCGTCGCTGCGTGAAGCGGCCATGCTGGAAGGCGCATCGCGCTGGCAGTACTTCCGGCGCGTGCTGTGGCCGCTCTTGATGCCGACGACGCTTTTCGTGCTGATCAACGCGCTGATCAACGCGTTCCGGCTGGTCGACCATGTGGTGGTGATGACGCGCGGCGGCCCCGACAACGCCAGCACGCTGCTTCTGTACTACATCTACCAAGTGGGATTCAGTTTCTGGGACACGGCCTACGCCGCGACCCTGACCGTCGTGTTGCTGGTGGTGCTGGCGCTGACCGCGCTGATCAAGTTCCGCTGGCTGGACCGCAGGACGCACTACCAATGAAAGACAAGCTCGATACCCTGGGCGCCTGGGCGCTGGGCCTGTTGTGGATCCTGCCGCTCGCCTACGCCATGTGGGCGGCCTTCCATCCGCCGGCCTACGCAACGCGCTTTGACCTCTTTGCGCCGCTGACGCTGGACAACTTCGTACGGGCCTGGAATGCGGCGCCGTTTCCGCGCTACTTCCTGAACACGTTCGTGCTGGTCACGATGGTGCTGGCCGCGCAGCTCGTGCTGTCGACGCTGGCCGGCTACGCGTTCGCGCGCTTCGAGTTCCGCGGCCGCGACTTCGTCTTCATGCTGGTGCTGCTGCAGCTGATGATCATGCCGGACGTGCTGCTGGTGGAGAACTACCGGTCGATGAGTCTCCTGGGCGTGCGCGACACGGTGTTTGCCATCGGCCTGCCGTACTTCGCGTCGGCCTTCGGCATCTTCCTGTTGCGCCAGACCTTCAAGACGGTTCCGCGCGAACTCGAGGAAGCGGCGCGCATGGAAGGCGCGAACCCGCTGCAAGTGCTCTGGAAGGTGTACGTGCCGCTCGCCAAGCCGATCTACGTGGCCTACGGGCTGGTGTCGGTCAGCCATCACTGGAACAACTTCCTGTGGCCGCTGATCATCACCAACTCGGTCGAGTCCCGGCCGCTGACGGTCGGCCTGCAGGTGTTCTCGTCCACGGACCAGGGCATCGACTGGTCCGTGATCACCGCCGCGACCCTGATGTCGGCCGCGCCGCTGCTGATCGCGTTCCTGCTGTTCCAGCGCCAGTTCGTGCAGTCGTTCATGCGGGCGGGGATCCGCTAAGGTCCGCGCGCTGGATGCGCCGCAAAAAAACCCCGCTCAGGCGGGGTTTTTCATTGGGTGGGCCGGCGCGTCAGTATCCGACGGTCAGGCCCGGCAGGTCCACCGTGATGCGTGGACGCTCCAGCGCCAGCGCCAGGTGCTCGGCAAATTCGCGGGCTTCCTTTTCGTCGGTGGACAGCGTGTCGTAGCCCAGCGCGTCGGCCACACCCAGCACCTTGTCCAGCAACAGGACCTTGCCGCTGGGGCGCAGCGGCTCGCAGCCCAGGGTTTCCCAGGCGCTGTCGAACCAGTCGCGTGCATCGGCCTGGCGTTGCGGGGAGGGCTCGACGTTCGCGGACAGGTCCAGCGAACGGCGGGGGTCGAAAACGATGGTGATGTCGCTGCGCATGGGAAAAAACTCCGTCAGAAGGCGTCAGGCCAACAGGGTAGGCAAAAAACGCCGGACAGATTGTCCGCCCGGCGACATATTCCTACCAGCCCCGCGACACCTCCCAGGTGACCTCGGCGCCCGCCGCCTGCGACTGGCGCATCATGTCCAGCAGGGGAAAGGCGCGTTCCTTCAGGCCGACCATGCGCGCCATCGGGGCGACGGCCGGCTTGTCGTCGTCTTCCTCGTCCTGGCCTTCGTGGGCATGCTGGTACTCGTCGATCGCGCGTTCGATGCCGCTGATGGCCGGTCCCAGTTGCTCGACGGTGAAAACGCCGCGTTCGGGGATCTTGTCGCCGATGGGCTTGCCTGCCGCCTGCAGCAGGGGGCCGGCGTGGTCGGTCAGCATCAGGACTTCGGCCGCGACCTTGGAGTGAAAAGTGATCAGCATATTCTGGTCTCCCACAATGATTACCTTAGCTACGTACACTACCGCAACGTCCCCATGATGCCAACTGGCGCCCTCAAATCAACTATGATTCAGGGGTTTCCCGTGACAGCAGGCGCCGCGC
>JAEYVD010000160.1 GCA_023432075.1 Pseudomonadota bacterium
GACTTGCCCGCGCCATTGGCGCCGATGAGGCCGATCTTGTCGCCGGGGTTCAGAAGCAGGTCGACCTTGTCGAGCAACGGCTTGACGCCGCGCATGAGTGAAACTTGTTGGAAGCGGATCATGACTAGGAAACGGGATGGCGCGGCGTGCGCGCGGCAAGGCGCCGGCCAGCGGCGCGGTGCAAAGGGCGGAAAGCGGGGCGGGAGGGCACGCGCAATGAGCGCGCCGTCGCGAAGAATGAACGGAATGGAAGCAACCCAACTCCGAACGCGAGGGGGGATTGTACCCGGGCGGGCAGCTCTGGGCGGGGAGCCCCGGGCGGGCAGCTTCAGCCCCGCAGGCCGCGCCTACGCCGCGCCGATGGCCTGCGCCAGCGCCAGCACGCGCTCGGCCTCATGCGCGTGCAGGTTTTCGACCAGTGCGCCGTCGACGACCGCCACGCCCTTGCCCTCGGCCTGCGCCGCCTTCCATGCGTCCAGGCGCCGGCGTGCGGCGTCCAGTTCCTCGGGCGTCGGCGCAAAGGCCGCGTTGGCGGCGGCGATCTGGCGCGGATGGATCAGCGTCTTGCCGTCAAACCCCTGGTCGCGGCCTTGCCGGCAGGTGTCCTGCAGCCCTGTGTCGTCAATCAGGTCCAGGGGCACGCCGTCCAGCACGGCCAGGCCGTGCGCGCGGGCCGCCATGACGGCAAGCGAGCGCGCCAGCAGCGTCTCGTCGCGCGACGGGGTGTGGCGCGCGTGCAGGTCCTTGACCAGATCCGACGTGCCGACGACGATGGCGGCCAGCCGTGCATGGCCGCCCGCAATCGCGTCCAGCCGCAAAAAGCCAAGCGGCGTTTCGGCCATGGCCCACAGCGGCAGATCGGCGGGCGCGCCTGCCGCGTCCAGCGCCTGCGCCAGCGCTGCCAACTGGGCCGGGCTCTCGACCTTGGGCAGCAGCACGGCATGGGCGCCGGCCTGCGCAATGGCACGCACGTCGTCCAGGCCCCACGGCGTGTCCAGCGCGTTGACGCGCACGATGCATTCGCGCCGCCCGTAGCCGCCTTCCTGAAGCGCCGCGGCAACCTGCGCCCGGGCCTGCGCCTTGGCATCGGGCGCCACTGCGTCTTCCAGGTCCAGGATCAACGCGTCCGCATCAAGCGTGCGCGCCTTGGCGAGCGCGCGCGCATTGGCGCCGGGCATGTAGAGAACGGAACGGCGGGGGCGGAGCGGGGCGGTCATGGCGGCCTCAGGATTTGGGCAGGCTGCCCACGATGGTGACGGGCGTGGTGCAGACATAGCCCACGCCATAAACGGTGCGTATGCCCAAGTCGCCGCCGGCCAGCGCGCGCAGCTTGCGCCGCAGCCGGTGCATGTGGGCATCCAGCCGATGCGTGTCGTAGGCCTCTACGCTTGCGCCCAGGGCTTCGACAAGGCGCGCGCGCGTCAGCGGCAGTGGCGCGGCCTGAATCAGCGCGCCGATCAGGCGGCTTTCCGTGTCGGTGATGTCAACGCTGATCTGGCTGGGCGTGGTCAACGTGCGGCGGGCGGGGTCAAACCGCCAGGCGTCTGATTGCGCATCCTCGGCGTCGGCGGCCGGCACGACACGCAGGCGACGCGACAGGGCCACCAACGTGGCGCCCAGCTCGGCCAGGTTGACGGGCTTGGTCAGGTAATGATCGGCGCCCAGGCTCAGGCCCGACACCTTGTCCTCGCTCAAGAGCCGCCCGGTGAGCATGATGATGCCCATCGACGGATACGTGGTGCGCAGGTGCGATACCCGCGCCAGGCCGTCGCCGTCAGGCAGCATGGCGTCCAGCACCAGGATCGCGGGCGTGACGGTGAGCAACAGCGTGTCCAGCTCGGCCAGCGAGCCCGCGGTGAGGATGGCTTTGTCCAGGCCCAGGTCCTGGATGTATTCGGCGATGGAATCGCGCCAATCTCCGTGGTCGTCGACGACGATGATCGTCACGGCGCGGCGCGCTTGCGCGCTCCTTGGGCGAACAGGAATGTTCTCGTCATGCTATGAATTCGATAGGGTGCCGCGTGCGCGCGGAAATCAGGGGATGACGGTGTGCGTATCCCGCGTGCTTGCGCGCAGAATATCATCCCCGCCGTTGCGGCGGCGCGTCATGGATCAAGGTTGCGATCCAGACCGTGGACAAAAAGGGGCTGGTCAAAAATTGCGCAGCCCGGTGCGCATCGCCCGAAAGGCCATCAGCCGGGCGTTTGCGTTTTTCTTATCCACAAATTCTGTGGATAAGAAAAACAAGGCGGATACCGTCCTGCCTACGAAGGGAGTAATTCGACCGGCACGCCATCGGGCACTTTGCGCATCCGATCGCGTTCGATCCGGCCCGGTGCAAAGCGCGTCTTGCGCGCAGCAGCATTTTGCAGCAGCACCGACAGCACAGAGCCCTTGTCCTGGATCCATCGCGTCTTGCCGCGCAAGAGCTTCACCGCGTTCTCGGCCGTGCCCAGCCGGTACGACATGGCGTTGATCTCGACCGAGGATTTGCCGTTGAACAGCGACTCGTCGATTTCGGTGATGGCTGCCGCGTCCAGGTTGTTGCTTTCGTGGTCGATCCGGTAGACGTACTTGAAGCCGTGAAACGGATCTTGCACGACGATGAGTTTTTCCGATCCGGAGACATCGGACATCATGCCGAGGACGCGCGACTCAACCATCTGGTTGCCGCGCTGTTCTTCGGTGTATATGAAAATGCTGTGGCGCACGGGGGCCGATGCGGCCGGCGCGGCCGCGACAAGGCGAGAACGATCCATACCTGAGCGAAAAGAAGCGGGAAGGGGCCCAAAGACCCCGAAGTCCCGCATGATACCAATTGTTTCAGGTGTTTGCTGTAACAGCGGCGGTCGGCCGCTGCCCGGCAACAGGATCAGCCGCGGACGGCGAGCTTTTCGCGGCGTTGGCGCACGGCCAGCGCCAGCGCCGCCAACACCGGCTCGGTCTGCGTCCAGCCCAGGCAAGCGTCGGTGATGGAGACGCCGTGGCGCAGCGGTTCGCCCGGCTTGAGGTCCTGGCGGCCTTCCTCGAGATGGCTTTCGATCATGACGCCCGTGATGCGGCTGTCGCCCTGGGCGAGCTGGGCGGCGATGTCGTTGGCTACGTCGATCTGGCGCACGTGCGACTTGTTGGAGTTGGCATGCGAGCAGTCGATCATGACCTGCTCGCGCTGGCCGGCCTTGCGTAGGGCGGCGCAACAGGCGTCCACGCTGGCGGCGTCGTAGTTCGGGCCTTGCTTGCCGCCGCGCAGGATCACGTGGGTGTCCTGGTTGCCGCGGGTTTCAAAGATGGCGGCCATGCCCATCTTGGTCATGCCCATGAACGCATGCTTTGCGCTGGCGGCGACCATGGCGTCGGCCGCGATCTGCACGCCGCCGTCGGTGCCGTTCTTGAATCCCAGCGGGCAGCTCAGACCGGAGCTGAGCTGGCGGTGGCTGGGGCTTTCGGTCGTGCGCGCGCCGATGGCCCCCCACGCGATCAGGTCGGCAATGTACTGCGGGCTCAGCAGGTCCAGGAATTCGGTGGCAATCGGCAGACCCAGGCCGCCGATGTCCAGCAGCAGTTCGCGGGCGCGGCGCAGGCCCTCGTTGATGCGGAAGCTGCCGTCCAGTCGCGGGTCGTTGATGTAGCCCTTCCAGCCGACGGTGGTGCGGGGCTTTTCGAAGTACACCCGCATGACGATCAGCAGGTCCTTTTTGTGCTCGTCGGCGGCGGCGCGCAGCTTGCGCGCGTACTCCATGGCTTGCGCGTGATCGTGGATGGAACACGGGCCCACCACCAGCACCAGCCGGTCGTCCCGGCCATGCAGCACGTCCGCGATCTCGGCGCGGCTTTGTTCGACGAGGTTCTGGATGCTGGGCGACACCGGCAGCTCATCCTGCAGCAGCGCAGGGGAGATCAGCGGACGCACCGCGCTGATGCGGGTGTCGTCGGTGCGCGTGTTGTCCTGGGTGGCGTCGGCGGCGCCGACCTCGCGGTCGTGCAGGGGGTCGTCAATGCGGGTCAAGGGAAAGCTCCGTGCCGTAGATGCGGGAAAGTCCGCCATTATCGCACCCGCGGACGGTG
>JAEYVD010000167.1 GCA_023432075.1 Pseudomonadota bacterium
CCTGATCAAGCTCAAGGCCGTGGACCCCACGCTGTCGTTCCGCCGCTCCTGCCGCGAAGGCGTGTGCGGTTCGGACGCCATGAACATCAACGGCAAGAACGGCCTGGCCTGCCTGACCAACCTGAACACGCTCAAGGGCGACATCGTCCTCAAGCCGCTGCCCGGCCTGCCGGTCGTTCGCGACCTGATCGTGGACATGACGCTGTTCTTCAAGCAGTACCACAGCATCAAGCCCTACCTGATCAACGAGACCCCCGCCCCCGAGCGCGAGCGCCTGCAGAGCCCCGAAGAGCGCGAAGAGCTCAACGGCCTGTACGAGTGCATCCTGTGCGCCAGCTGCTCCACGAGCTGCCCCAGCTTCTGGTGGAACCCCGACAAGTTCGTCGGCCCCGCCGGTCTGCTGCAGGCGTATCGCTTCATCGCCGACAGCCGCGACCAGGCCACCGCCGAGCGTCTGGACAACCTGGAAGACCCGTACCGTCTGTTCCGCTGCCACACCATCATGAACTGTGTGGACGTCTGCCCCAAGAGCCTGAACCCCACCAAGGCCATTGGCAAGATCAAGGAACTGATGGTGCGCCGCGCCGTCTGATCCCGCGTTTTATGACCATGAATGCCAGCCCCGGTGACGCCGTGCTCGATGCCCCGGCATTAAGCAAGCTGCGCTGGCGCTGCCGCCGTGGGCTGCTCGAGAACGACCTGTTCATCGAGCAGTTCTTTGCCAGACATGAGTCTGGCTTGACTGTCAGGCAGGCCGAAGCTCTGGGGGTTCTAATGGACCTTTCCGACAACGATCTGCTTGATCTGTTGCTCGGCCGCAAGAAGCCCGAGGGCCTACAGGCCAGTGACGACGTCACTCAGGTGCTGGGCATGCTGCGCGCTGCCCGACGACCCGATTAACCTCTACCAGGAAACCGCATGAAACTCGTAGACAACAAAGCCACCCTGTCGTTCTCCAACGGCAGCCCCAGCGTCGAGATGCCGGTGTACGGCGGCAGCATCGGTCCGGACGTGATCGACATCCGCAAGCTGTATGCACAGACCGGCATGTTCACCTACGCCCCCGGCTTCCTGTCCACGGCGTCCTGCCAGTCGGCCATCACCTACATCGACGGCAACAAGGGCGAACTGCTGTACCGCGGCTACCCCATCGAACAGCTGGCCGTGAACTGCGACTTCATGGACATCTGCTACCTGATCCTGAACGGCGAACTGCCGAACCAGGAACAAAAGGCCGATTTCGATTCGCAAGTGACTCATCACACGATGGTCAACGAGCAACTGCACTTCTTCCTGCGTGGTTTCCGCCGCGACGCCCACCCGATGGCCGTCCTGACGGGCCTGGTGGGCGCGCTGTCCGCGTTCTACCACGACTCCACCGACATCACGAACCCGCAGCATCGCCACATCTCGGCCATCCGCCTGATCGCCAAGATGCCGACGCTGGTCGCGATGGCGTACAAGTACTCGCAAGGCCAGCCGTTCATCTACCCGCAAAACGATCTGTCCTACACGGGCAACTTCCTGCGCATGATGTTCGCGACGCCGTGCGAAGACTACAAGGTCAATGAAGTCGTCGAGCGCGCGCTGGACCGCATCTTCATCCTGCACGCCGATCACGAGCAAAACGCCTCCACCTCGACCGTCCGCCTGTGCGGCTCGTCGGGCACCAACCCGTTCGCAGCCATCTCGGCTGGCGTGGCTTGCCTGTGGGGTCCGGCCCACGGCGGCGCCAACGAAGCTTGCCTGCAGATGCTCGAAGAACTGCAAGCCAATGGCGGCATCGACAAGGTTGGCGAGTTCATGGAGAAGGTCAAGGACAAGAACTCGGGCGTGCGCCTGATGGGCTTTGGCCACCGCGTCTACAAGAACTACGACCCGCGCGCCAAGCTGATGCAGGAAACCTGCAAGGAAGTGCTGGCTGCCCTGGGTCTGGAAAATGACCCGCTGTTCAAGCTGGCCATGGAACTGGAACGCATCGCCCTGTCGGATCCGTACTTCGTGCAGCGCAAGCTGTACCCGAACGTGGACTTCTACTCGGGTATCGTCCAGCGCGCCATCGGCATCCCGACCTCGCTGTTCACGGCCATCTTCGCGCTGGCCCGCACGGTGGGCTGGATCGCCCAGTGGAACGAAATGCTGTCGGATCCCGATTACAAGATCGGCCGTCCGCGTCAGCTGTTCACCGGTTCGGTCACGCGCGACGTGCCCCCGATGGACAAGCGTTAATTCGCAACGCCCAACCGGAAGGCGCCGCCTTCCGGCATACGCCAGTCAGCCTTGCGCCGACTGGCGTTTTTCTTTGCGGCTACAGGTAGTTCATCGTGAAGGTGACTGCCGTGTTTGCCGAGCCCGGCGTGACCTTGTCGCCGGTTTGACGGTATCTCGCCCGCAAGGGGATCTTGAAGCTGCCGCCGGCTGCGCTGTTGTAAGCAGCAAACGGCAGTCTCCTACCCAGAAAGGCCGGATTGCCATCGGCGTCCAGCAACTGGACGCCGACGCCCGTTGCCGATGAACTCGCGTCCAGACCGATGACTGCATTCGCGGCGTCCACAACGGGAGTGACGGCGTCGATCCGGTAGTGGATGGTGCTCATCCCCGCCGGGCAGCCATTCAACGAAATATCGAATGCAACAACCTGACTGGACGAATCCTTGCCCGTGAAATCCGAGGACTTTGGGGTTCCGAGGAATACGGAAACGTCGGGCGTGGTGCACGCCTGTGACGTCACCGCCATCGCCATCGTGACGAACTGGATTTCGAGGCTCGGATTCGTGACGATACCGCCACCCCCTTCATTCGATGACGACGCCGCAGCGGCAAGGGTGATCGGTGCGAGAACGCCGGTGGCCACCGGTCCGACTTTGACGAACATCGCGCGTAGCTGGCCGCCGTTGGTGACGGCGCCTGCCGTGTTGCATGCGCCGCCTCTCCAGATCGGCGTCAGGGCCTGGAATGCTGCCCACCCGCAGCCGTTGATGTAGCCTCTGCCGCCCAGGATGATGCCTAGACCATCGACGCCGGTCGCGTAAACCGTGTAGGTGATTCCATCAACCACCTTGGTCCAACCCGAGCTGGGAATGAGTGTGCGCATACTCGTGCCGGTGCCGATGCCTGGGGGAACATTGCAATTGAACCAGTTGGTGGTGGCGTCGGTTTCCAGCCAGCCGGTCAGCGCGGTGCCGTTGGTCGCATCCCGGGGAATCGTGATGTGGGGCGGTGTGTTCACGGCAACCGAGCTTGTCGTCTGGGTGCAGATCGAGGCGGCCTTCGAAGAGGTGGAACCGAGCAACGCAAGCAGCAAAATCGCCGCATGCAGGATGGCATTTTTCATCAGTGTTCTCATCATCAGTTGATGGCTACCCGGGTAAGCGCCGACCCCTCGCAGAGCAGTCCGCTTACCCGCGGCAGCGATGCGTCCTTGGGAAGCTGCGCGGGAAGGGCGTAGCCGAACGTGCAGGCTTGCCCATCGTTCGCGCCCCATTGCACGGTCAGGATGCCCTGCGTGTCCTTCAGTCCGCGCGCAAGGACGCGGCCGCCTTGCGCCACGACGCCCACGCTGTTTCCGTCGGCGTCCCGCACGTCGGCGCCAAACGGAAGGGGTTCGCCGCTGGGCGTTGCCACGGTCAGCAGCGCGGCGCTGCCGGCGTTTTCGGTTTCGAAGTTCAGCCGAACCACCGCGCCGGCAGTGGGGACCACGTGTTGTTCGGTCGCCTTGAGCTCGACATTGAGCGGCAGGCCCTTGGGATCGATTTCGATGCCGTTTCTGGCGTAGGGTGTCAACGTCGATACGATCGCGCGGCCCTTGGCGTCCAGGCGCACGCCGCTGCTGTTGAGCACCCGCGCGCCGGCAGCATCTTTCGCTTCGACGATGGCGATCGTTTCGCCGGAGACCGGCGTCATCACGACACCGCCGCCATAGCCCACGACGCCGCCGGAAATGCCCGCGCCGTATTGCGTGTAGTTCGAGCTGGTGCTGGCGTTGGCGGTCACGGCGGTCACTGGCGTGAGGTACGAGGCGTTGGCTGCGATGTTGGTGTTGGCCGGGCCGTTTGACGACACGCCGCGTCCGGCGCTGACGCCATAGTTGAACGCGTTGTCCGCGCCGAGCGAGCCCGCCACGGATTGCTGGACGCTGCCAGATCCATCCGAGCCCTTCTGCAGGCTGGTCGATGCGTAGACCGGATTCTGGTTGCGGCCCAGCGGAATGCCCAGGTTGAGCATGACCTGGTTGTCCCATTTCTGGGTGCCCACGTTGAGTTGGCGGGTGGCCGAAACGCTATAGTTCACGCGCTTGTAGCTGTTGCTGTAGGCCGCCTGGATCTGCGTGTCGCGGCCGGACTTGTCCCAGTAGTCCTGGGTCGAACCCGTGAAATGCAGGGATCCGTAACCGGCCGGCAGGTTTTGATTGATCGTCGCCTGCAGACGGCCTCGTTGCGTTCCATACTGGCCAGCGTTTTGCCCCAGCTCTTGCCGGGATCTCAGTTCCATGGCGTCGGCCATGCTCAGGTAGCCGCGGCTGGAATAGCGGTAGGCCGCAAGCGTGAGGTTGGTGCGCGTGGGCTCCAGGAACTTGGAGTAGCCCAGCTTGACGCTCTGCCCATTGCGGTTCTTTTCCTTGGGCAGGCGCGTGGCCGCCTGCGTGACGTCCAGGCCAAACGCGCCAAAATCCGTGTTCAGCGCAGCGCCGCCCAACACGGCGCCGTAGCCCTGGGCCCCGGTCAGGCCGCCATAGGCGGTCACGAGGTTATTGATGCCATGCTGAACGGTCGCTTGCGCCATCAGGGGCCGATCGGCCGTCTGCGGCGTGCGGTACTGGCCCGCGGTGACGCTGTAGCGGGTCACACCTGGGCGCAACGAATTCACCGTGCTGGAGAAAGGAACCCGTGACACCAGGACGCGGCCGTCGGCTTCGTTGACCACCATTTCCAGGTCGCCGCCGTAGCCGGTGGCATACAGGTCGTCAATGATGAACGGGCCGGGGGCGACGGTGGTTTCGTAAATGATGTTGCCGTTCTGGCGCACCTGGACGCGCGCGTTCGTGTTGGCGATGCCGCGCAGGGTCGGCGCAAAGCCGCGCTGCGATTCGGGATACATGCGATCGTCGCTGGACATCTGCACGCCGCGGAACCCGACGCTGTCGAAGGTCGACCCGTCCGTGAAGGCATCGCCGATCACCAGCTGGCTCTTCATGCCGGTGATGTTGCGCCGCAGATTGGTCTGAACGCTTTGATACTGCAGGCCGCTCTTGCTGCCCTTTGTTGCGTTGCCGGTGTGGCGCAAGCGCCAGGGGCCCGCGTTCGCGCCGGCGTTCAGACCCGCAAAGCTCTGCGTCGACGTCTTGCCATCGGCGCGAGAGGTGTAGAAGTTCGCGTTGTAATTCAAGAGCGCCGCCGGCACGCCTTCGTCCCAATGCTTGGGGTCCACGAACCCGCGGCCCTGCCGGATCAGCGAGGCCTGGGGCACCGTCACGTTCAGCCGCTGTTCGCCCGCGTCGAACTCCGCATGCGCTTCCTTCACCAGGTCGGTCACCGGGACGCATTGGCCGGCGGTCAGCTGCCCGGCTCGCGCGGCGTCGATCTTGGCGAGGTCGATGCCCACCAGTTCGACCAGCGCCGGGTCGAAACAGGCTTGAAGCGGCGCGTTTGAGGTCGAAGGTTTGCCGATGCGCACGTCGGAACGCCCCAGCCAGCGGTCGTTCACCAGCACGTCGAGACGGTAGGTGCCCGGGATGGCGCTGTTCGAGCGCGAGAACTGGCTGACGTCCACCTGCGCGCCGCTCAGGAAGGCGTCGTTGAACTCCACGTCTGCATCCAGCGCGGCGAGCTCGGTGCTGCTGGCGGCCCAGGCAGTTGCGCTGAGCAGGCTTAGCGTGATCGCGGCGAGCGCGAAATGCGGCGTGGTGGCGAGACGTTCCATGATGGGCAGGTGCGTGATGAGGCGCGGCGCTATCGGCTGGCTGATGCCTGCCAATGGCGCCGCCCCTGCAGGCGTCGGGTGGTGGTTTGGTGAGCGGACCGCCGGCCGGTCAGTGCGGGCCGGTCATGCTGATGCCGCGCTAAGCGGGGCTGAGGGCGCGTGTGCCTTTGACTGCGCCGCCGTGGTCATTCAGGAAGCGGTACGTGACTTCGGCGTTTGCGCCCTGGACCACGTCGCCCACAAGGGGAAGGATCTTTTTTTCGCCCGGGGCCAGCATGTCCCCGTCGGTGAACTTGGCGCGCTTGCCGTTGCTTGCCACATTGACTTCGATGAAGGTGACGTGATACGGCGTGGGGTTTGTGGCTTCGATTGCGGTGCGGTTGCCGGACTTGACCAGGCGCCAGCTGACCTGTGCGGGTGCGTCTTCGGCTTTGCCCTTGAGGTCCTTGGGCCGGTAGAACAGCTTGATACGCGACCGGAACGCCATCTGCAAGAGGTTCTGATTGGCCTTGTCCTTGGGCGGGATTTCCAACACGTTGAGCCAGAACACGGACTCCTTGTCCTGGACCATCGGTTCGCCCGTGTGCATCAGGCGCAGGGTCTGACCCTTGCCTTGGTCGATGCGGGAGACGGGCGGGGTCACGATGAACGGCACCTGGATGGATCCCGGCGCCGCCTTGGCGTCGCCCTTGTCGATCCAGGCCTGGGTGAGCGCGGGCTGGTCGCCCTCGTTCTTGAGCTTGACGTTGACTTCCGCCTGCCCGGCCTCATAGATGACGCGGGTGCTGCCAATGACGACGGACGCGGTTGCCGGCGCGGCGGCGAAGATACAGCCAGCCAGCGCACCAGCAGCAATAACTACGTTGAATGGGTTCATCGGATTCCTCGGACTATGTATGGGGGCTTGACTACTGATCCGGGCGGCTGCTGGGCAACGCAAAGGCCAAGCCGGGCGGCTTATTGATAAATGATGGTGTACTTGGCGGTGGCGTTCACGGTGCCGGCGCCTGCCTGGCCCACCGCGAAGTACTGGGCCAGGTAATTCAGCGTGGCCTCGCCGCTGTTCAGGGAAACGGCTTTGGAGTTCTGGGCCGCGTCGGCCACGGTGACGTTGATGGGCGTTTCGTCGCTATTGAGAAGGCGGATTTCAACGTTGGTGGCGCCACCCGCGGCGGTGGTCAGGTTGCCGGTTGCGGCGTTGCCGTTGGAGCCGGGTTCGAACAGGGTGTGGACCATGCCGGTATCCGGCGTGCAGCCCGACAGACGGATGGAGAAAGGCGTGTTGCCGGCCGTCTGACCTGCCGCGTTGAGGGTGTCGACGCCGACGGTGGGCATGAGCACGTTGAAGTTCTTGCTGCCCGTGCCGTTGCCGTCGATGGTGCACGTGTTGGCGGATATCGCGCCCGTGAAATTGATGGTGCCGTCTGCGGCAAAGGCCAACTGCGAAGCGGACGTGAAGGCGCCGATGGCCAGCGCGATGATTACTTTGGATTTCATATATTGATGCCTGTCAAAAGGGCTGAAAAGCAATGCGCCGATGGTGCTTTCAGGGGTTTAAGGCGTACTTCTCGGCGACATGTGTGATTACAGTCGGTCCGAGAAGTGGTGTCTTTAATAAAATTCTGATAATTCGCCAGAGAGTAATTTTGCGGATAGCATCACCGCCATGATTCCGATAGCACTTCCCAGCGCCAGTTTTTTCATTCTGCTCACGGCCGGTTTCTTCGCCGGCCTGTTGTTGTTGGGCTGGGGCGTCGCCCTGGCCATCAGCGGCCGCGCCCGGCGCACGGTCCGCAAGTATTGGAAGACGTCCCTCGTGCTTTGCCTGGCGCTGGCCGCGCCTTTCAGTTTCTATGCCTGGTTCCAGGCGGTGATGTGGCAGGTGGGCCGGGACATCGATCGCAAGCAGGCGGCGCTACGCGTCACCCTGAAGGAGCCGGCAACGGTCGGGGGCGTGGTTATGCCTGCCGGCACACGTTTGACGCTGCAGGACGAGGGCAAGCTCGACACCTACGTCGAGGCCGGTTTTCCGCAAGCGGTGCAGATCCTGGGCGTTCAGGCAACGTCGGCGCGGCGCTACCTGGACACCGAGTACGAAGCGCAAACCTACGCCACCCTGGGCCGGCACCCGCGCACGGTGATCCTGCGCGGCGATGGCGTGCAGACCGTGCAAGGTTGGCGTTGCGACGGCGCGCACGATATCGAGTTCGCGGTCGAACGGGACGGCGCCATGAAGGCATTCGAGCAATGCGTGCTGGGGGAGGGCAACGAGGCCGCCGGCCTGACCATCGCGGCAGGCACGGAGCTGCGCGGGTCAAGCGGCACCGTCTACACGGATGGTTCTCGGGACGCCGACCGCTGGCGGCTTGATGTGGAGAGCGATGCGGCCGTGCCGCTGTACGGGCTGCATCTCAGCCGGCCCACGCTCTATCTGGATGCATCGCGCAACGTATTGCGCGTCACGGACGCGGAGCTGGCGTGCCGCACGCAGTTTGGCGGCCTGACGTACGCCGCCGGCACGCAGTTCAAGACCGCGCGGCGGGGCGCAGGGGAGGATCGTGAACCGTACCCGGGGATCCTGGTCTTCAGTCCGTGGAACGGGCAGGCCGCGGCGCGGCCTGGTCACGAAGACGTGCCCGAAGGCATGTCCGTGTTGCAGACGCCGCAGGGCGAATTCATCGAGATCGTCAGCAACGAAGCGGCGGGCGTGTTCCGCTTCGATACGTTCATCGTCGATGGCAAGGAGCCGGCACGCCCGGCGCGCGCCCGCTGCCCGTAGCCGCCGGTATCAGTAACCGATGCCGCGCGCCATCAGCACCGCGAAGAGCGGCAGGAAGATGAACAGGTGCGAGGCGATCATCACCCAGCGCCGAGCGCGCTTGATCTCGGGCAGGGCCGGGACGAACTCCGGTTGCTGGCGCC
>JAEYVD010000198.1 GCA_023432075.1 Pseudomonadota bacterium
GGGTCCCAGTGGGGGGCGCCCAGGCCGGCGAAGGCGGGGACCATGAAGACGTCGTCGGTGTCGGAGACGCTGGCGGCCAGGGATTCGATGTCTTCGGAGCGCTGGATGATGCCCAGGCCGTCGCGCAGCCATTGGACGGCTGCGCCGGCGACGAAGACGCCGCCTTCGAGCATGTAGGCGGGCTTCCATTTGTCCTGGCCGGGTTGGGGCAGGCCCCAGCCGACGGTGGACAAGAGGTTGTTGCGCGATTCAACGGGTTTGTCGCCGACGTTCATGAGCATGAAGCAGCCGGTGCCGTAGGTGTTCTTGGCCATGCCGGGCGTGAAGCAGGCCTGGCCGAAGGTGGCGGCCTGCTGGTCGCCCGCGACGCCGGCGATGGGCACGGAGCCGCCCAGCCATTCGGGCAGGGCGTCGCCGACGATGGCGCTGCTGGGCGCGATCTGCGGCAGCACGCTGCGCGGGATGTTGAGCAGCGCCAGGATGTCGTCGTTCCAATCCTGCGTGTGCAGGTCGAACAGCATGGTGCGCGAGGCGTTGCTGGGGTCTGTGCTGTGGACGGCGCCGCCGGTCAGTTGCCAGATGAGCCAGGTGTCGACGGTGCCGAAGGCCAGTTCGCCGCGTTCGGCCATGCTGCGCGCGCCGGGCACGTGGTCCAGCAGCCAGGCGAGCTTGGTGCCGGAGAAGTAGGCGTCGACGACCAGGCCGGTGCGCGCCTGCAGGAAGTCGCCATGGCCGTCCTGGCGGAGCTTGTCGCACAGGGGCGCGGTGCGGCGGTCTTGCCAGACGATGGCGCGGGCTAGCGGACGGCCGGTGGCGCGTTCCCAGATGAGGGTGGTTTCGCGCTGGTTGGTGATGCCGATGGCGGCGATGTCGGCGGCGGTCGCGCCGGCGTTGCGCAGGGCTTCGCGGGCGACGTCGAGCTGGCTGTGCCAGATCTCGTTGGCGTCGTGCTCGACCCAGCCCGGACGCGGATAGTGCTGGCGGAATTCGCGTTGGCCGACGCCGCGCACGACGCCTTCGCGGTCAAAAACGATGGCTCGGGAGCTGGTCGTGCCCTGGTCCAGGGCTAGGACAAATTCATTCGTCGTCACTGTTTTTCGCGCCGTTCAGGTGTGCCCCGGCCAGCGGGTCGAGGCGTCTAAAGGAGAAGGTCGATGCCATGCACAGCAGGCCGATGACGACGAAGCCGGCGACCACGTCGCTGATGGCCAGCGTTTCGGCGCCGCGCAGCGACATGCTGATGTTCAGCGTGACCGCGGCCACCCCGACGCCCAGCGTGATGCCCAGCTGCTGCGCCATGGCCGAAAAGCTGCTGGCGCGGCTCATCTTGGCGGGCGGGATGTCGGCATAGGTTAGCGTATTTACCCCGGTGAACTGCAACGACCGGAAGAAGCCGCCGACGAGCAGGATGGCGATCATCAGCCAGACGGGCGTGGCCGGGTTGAAGGCGCCGCAGACGATGATGAAGCCGCCGGTCAGGATGGCGTTCAGGGTCAGCACGCGGCGAAAGCCGAAGCGCTGCACGATGGGTGTGGCGACGAATTTCATCAGCAGCGCGCCGGCGGCGCTGGCGAAAGTGATGAGGCCGGCCGAGAACGGCGAGAGGCCAAAGCCCACCTGCAGCAGCATGGCCAGGAGGAAGGGCGTCGCCCCGACGGCGAAACGGCACAGGTTGCCGCCCAGCGTGGAGATGGCGAAGGTGGGAATCCGCATCAGGGACAGGTCGATGATGGGATGTTCGGTGCGCCGCGCGTGCACGCCGTACAGCAGCCCGCAGACGATGCCCACGCCGATGAGGCTGAGCAGGATGGGCAGCGGCATGACGTCGCGGCCGATGGCCTCGAAGCCGCTGACCAGCGTGGCCAGGCACACCGAGCTGAGCAGGAAGCCGATCCAGTCCAGGCGGGGCGTGCCGGTTTCGCGGATTTCCGAGACAAAGCGCAGGACCAGGAAGATGCCCAGGATGCCGATCGGGATGTTGATCAGGAAGATCCAGTGCCACGACATGTACGTGACCATGAAGCCGCCCAGCGGCGGACCGATCACCGGTCCCAGCAGCGCAGGAATGGACAGGAAGGACATGGCCTTGAGCAGATCCTGCTTGGGCACGGTGCGCAAGAGGATGATCCGTCCCACGGGCACCATCATGGCGCCCGCCATGCCCTGCACGATCCGCGCCAGCACGAGCTGTTGCAGGTCCTGCGACAAGGCGCAGGCGACGGAGCTGAGCGTGAACAGGCCAATCGCGGTGATGAAGACGCGCCGGGCGCCGTAGCGGTCGGCCGCCCAGCCGCTGATGGGCACGAAGACGGCGACGGCCAGCAGGTAGGAGGTGATGGCCACGTTGAGCCGTACGGGGGTGGACCCCAGGGCCCGGGCCATGGCGGGCAGGGCGGTCGCCACGACCGTGGCGTCCAGCATCTGCATGAAGAGCGCGCACCCCACGATGAAGGGGATCATGCGCGCCGCGCGCACCGCGTCCGGCGTTGAGGGCGGAGCGGGATTGGCTGCGGCTGCGGATTCTGCGGACATGTCGGAAGGCTGCAATGAGAGCCTGACGATTGTAACGCCGGGGATCCGGCCGCCGTGAAGTAAACTCGCGACATCTGCAACCTAATGAAATTGGTGCCATGGCGACCAACTACGAATCCGAGATCACCCAGTTCCTGAAGGACTACAAGAAATCCCACCCTGGCACGGAAGAGCGCCAGCGCGAGGGACGCGCCCGTCTGTGGGACAAGCCGCAAGACCAGGAATTGCTCGAAGGCTTCCGCGCGGCCCGCGTGGCGCAAAAGCCGTACGTGTATCAGGCCGACTGATACTTTTGCGGCACACATGGTCCAGAACCCCTCGGTGCCAGGCGATGCCCTGGCCAAGCTAGTGGAACCGTCCGTCGACAGCACGCCCGACACCATCGATAGCGTGGCGTTTGCGCGTCTGTACGGCGAGCCGCTGTTCCAGATGCCGACGGATCTGTACATCCCGCCCGATGCGCTGGAGGTTTTTCTCGAAGCCTTCGAAGGGCCGCTGGACCTGTTGCTTTACCTGATCCGCAAGCAGAACTTCAACGTTCTGGACATTCCCATGGCGGATGTCACGCGGCAGTACCTGTCGTACGTGGATCAGATCCGCATCACCAATCTCGAACTGGCCGCCGAATACCTGTTGATGGCGGCCATGCTCATCGAGATCAAGTCGCGCATGCTGCTGCCGGTCAAAAAGACCGACACGGGCGAAGAGCCCGAGGATCCGCGCGCCGAACTGGTGCGCCGCCTGCTCGAGTACGAGCAGATGAAGCTGGCCGCCCAGAAGCTGGACAAGCTACCGCAGCTGGGCCGCGATTTCGTCAGCAGCCAGGCCGTGGCCGACCTGAGCGTCGAGCGCGCGCTGCCGGACGTCAGCGTGGACGACCTGCGGGCCGCGTGGGCCGACATCATGAAGCGGGCCAAGCTGAACCAGCATCACCACATCACGCGCGAGCAGCTGTCGGTGCGCGATCACATGACGCACATCCTGCGCCGCCTGAACGACGTGCGTTTCATGGAATTCGGCGACCTGTTCATGGAGCGCGTCCGCGAGGGCGCGCCCGCAGCGGTCGTCGTCGTGCATTTCATCGCCATGCTCGAGCTGGCGCGCGAATCGCTGCTGGAGATCACGCAGGCGGAGCCTTATGCTCCCATCTACGTGCGCCTGGCCTATACCAGCGTGGCAGCGGTCGCGGCCTGATCCTGACCGGGCGCCACTCCCCCGGAGATTTCCCTTGAAAGTCGTACACACCATCCAGGAATTGCGCGATCACCTGCGCGGACAGAACCGCGTGTCGTTCGTGCCCACCATGGGCAACCTGCACGAAGGCCACCTTGCGCTCATGAAGCTGGCGCGCCAGCACGGTGATCCAGTCGTTGCCAGCATCTTCGTGAACCGCCTGCAGTTCGGCCCGAACGAGGACTTCGACCAGTATCCGCGCACCCTGGCCGCCGACATCGAAAAGCTTGAAGCGGCGCGCGACGTCTATGTGCTGTTCGCGCCGAACGAGCGCGAGATGTACCCCGAACCGCAGAATTTCCGCATCCAGCCGCCCGACGACCTGGGCGACATCCTGGAGGGCGAGTTCCGTCCCGGGTTTTTCGCCGGGGTCAGCACGGTCGTGCTGAAGCTGTTCTCGTGCGTGCAGCCGCGCGTGGCGGTGTTCGGCAAGAAGGATTACCAGCAGCTGATGGTGGTGCGCAACATGTGCCGCCAGTTCCAGCTGCCCGTCGAGGTGCTGGCGCATGAGACCGTGCGCGCGGACGACGGGCTGGCGCTGTCCTCGCGCAACCGATACCTGAGCGAGGCCGAGCGTGCCGAGGCGCCGGCGCTGTACGCCGAGCTGCAGGAGATCGGCCGCCGGCTTGGCCGTGGCGAGCGCGATGCCGCGGCCCTGGAAAACGACGCGGTCCAGCGGCTTACGCAGCGCGGCTGGCAGGTGGATTACGTGGCCCTGCGCCGCCAGCGCGATCTGAAGCGTCCCGAGGCGGCCGACTTGCAGGCCGGCGAACCCGTCGTGGTGCTGGCCGCCGCCAAGCTGGGCGCCACCCGGCTGATCGACAACCTGGAACTGGACTACACGGCCTGAGACGGCGAAAAGCGGGCCTGATTTGCGGGGCGTTTTCGTCAGCCCCTATCAGAATTGTCAGCTTTCGCCGGGTGTGACGCCGGGGCAGACTGTTTGCAATCCTACATTGCAAGCGAGCTGCCCCATGTCTTTCCCTCACCCCGAACTCGACGCCGTCCTGTCATCCCTGACCGCCCGCGAACGCCAAATCGTTGATTACGTGGCGGCCGGGCGGGCCAACAAGGTCATTGCCATCGACCTGGGCATCTCCCTGCGCACGGTCGAGGCCCATCGTGCCCGCATCTTCGCCAAACTCGGTGCCCGCAATGCCATGCAGCTTGCGTGCCGGTTGTGTGCGCATGGGCGGTCAGGCGCGTCGCCAGTCCCGGGCGCGCAGTGGCGCCCCAGCCCGATGCCGCCTCCTGGCGGTGCCAGCGCGCCGGCCCAGGTGCTGCACGAACCCGCCGGCGCCTACGGCGCATGCCCATCAAAACCCGTGCCTCCTTGACGATGCCGCCATGCTTTCCGCGCTTGCCGCGCTTACCGCGCCTGTCGGGCCTATCGCGTCCGTCGCGTCTGTCGCGCCCGTCGCGCCTGTCGTGCTCGGCGTGCTTGCCGCGCCGCCCCAATGCCATCGCCCAATGAATTCGGGCCTGACGAACAGGGTGTTCGTCAGGCCCGGGAAGGGGTGCGGCGGCCTAGTCTCCGGCGACGTTCAGTC
>JAEYVD010000224.1 GCA_023432075.1 Pseudomonadota bacterium
GCCAAGTTCCCCAGCCGCGGCATCGTGGCGCTGGCCTGGGGCGAACAGGGCTTTCGCCACCTGACCAACAACGTGCGTCCGGTCAAGACCCCGGCGGACGCCAAGGGCCTGAAGATCCGCACCACGGAAAACCCGATCCACATCACCGCCTTCCGCCAGATCGGCATCCTGCCCACGCCGATGGCCTGGCCCGAAGTGGCCACCGCCCTTCAGCAGGGCACCATCGACGGTCAGGAAAACCCGCTGTCCGTGATCACGTCGGCCAAGCTGTCGCAGATGCAGAAGTATCTGTCCCTGACCGGCCACGTGTACGGTCCGGCCCTGGTGCTGATGTCGGCCAACGTCTATGACGGCCTGTCGGCCGCCGACAAGGCCAATTTCGACAAGGCCGGCAAGGAATCGGCCCAGGCCATGCGCGCCTACGTCGACAACATCGAGAAGACGGGCGTCGAGCAGCTGAAGAAGGAAGGCATGCAAGTCACCGAAGTGGACCGCGCCGCCTTCGCCGCCGCCGTGGAACCGGCCTACCCCGAGTACTACAAGAAGTTCGACAAGAAGCTGATCGACTCGATCCGCGACACCAAGTAAGCCGGCGCGGCCCCCGTTGCGGGGCCGCTCGCCTGGCGGCGGGGCCGGTTTTCGCCGCGCGCCCGCCCTATTTTTTCCGCGACTTTCGCCAACGGAATTCACCATGCGTTTGCTCTGCGCCTTCGACCGCGGCCTGTTCAAGCTGGTCTCGGCATTCGCCCAACTCCTCTTGGTCGCCGCCGCAGCGGCCGCGTTCTATCAGGTTATCGCCCGGTTCGTGCTGCATTCGCCCGCCGACTGGAGCGAGGTCCTCACCCGCGCGCTGCTCATCTGGACCGTGCTGCTGGGCGTGGCCCTGGCCTTTCGCCACGGCGCCATGATCAGCGTGGAACTGCTGCGCAACATGCTGGGCGGCAAGCGCCGCCGCGTGCTCGAAGCCGTCATCGGCCTGATCTGCGCCGGTTTTCTCGGCTTTCTGGCCTGGATCGGCGGCAACATGACCTACCGCGTGCGCTTCCAGAACGTGCCGAGCCTGGACATCTCGATTTCCTGGATCTACCTGGCGATCCCCGTGGGCGCCACGCTGGCGGCCATCGCCGTGCTGGCCCGCTGGTGCGCCGGCGAAGAAGAAGACGTGCCCGTGCGCAACGACGCGCAAGGCTGAGCCGCCCTTATCGAACCTGAGCAGCAGAAATCGCCATGTCCCAATTAATGATTGTCTCGATGCTGATTTTCTTCGGGCTGTCCGTGCCGGTCGCCGTGTCGATCGGGCTGGCCAGCCTGGCGGGCGTCGGCGCCGCGGGCCTGCCCTGGCTGGTTGTCGCGCAGCAGTTGTTTGCCGCGCTGGACAAGTACCCGCTCGTGGCCATTCCCTTCTTCATCCTGGCCGGCAACCTGATGGAAGCCGGCGGCATCTCCGAACGCATGGTGGAGTTCGCCAAGAGCGTGGTGGGCGGCATCCAGGGCGGCCTGGCCTGCACCTGCGTGCTGACCTGCATGATCTTCGCGGCGGTCGCCGGCTCCAGCGTGGCCACCACCTTCGCGGTCGGCGCGATCCTGATCCCCGCCATGATCCGGCACGGCTATCCGGCCCCCTTCGCCGCGTCATTGCAAGCCAGCGCGGCCGAACTCGGCGTCATCATTCCGCCGTCGATCCCGATGATCCTGTTTGCCGTGTCCACCGACACCTCCACCGGCGAGTTGTTCATCGCCGGCGTCATGCCCGGCATCCTGATCGGCGTGGCGCTGATGTTCTACGTCTGGCTCTACGCCAAGCGCAACAACCTGGGCAAGCGCGACGGCGAAGGCCGCCTGCCGCTGTGGCCGTCGTTCAAGCGCGCGTGGCTGGCGCTGCTGATGCCCGTCATCATCCTGGGCGGCATCTACGGCGGCGTCTTCACGCCGACCGAGGCCTCGGTCGTGGCCGTGATGTACGCCGTCTTCGTGGGCAAGGTGATCTACCGCCGCCTCACGTTCCGCCAGTTGTCCGCCACGCTGCACAAGTCGGTCGTGTCGACCGCGGTCATCATGTTCGTGATCGCCAACGCCGGCCTGTTCAGCTTCCTGCTCAACCGCGCCGGCATTCCGGACGCGCTGGGCACGTGGCTCGCCCAGGTTTTCGACACAAAGTTCGGATTCCTGATGGGCGTGAACGCGGCGCTGTTCGTCATCGGCATGTTCATCGAAACCTCGGCCTCGATCGTAGTGCTGGCCCCCCTGCTGCTGCCCGTGGCGCTGCAGTTCGGCGTGGATCCGGTGCACTTTGGCATCATCATGGTGGTCAACCTGGCGCTGGGCATGATCACGCCGCCGTTCGGCGTGAACCTGTTCGCGGCCTGCGCGGTGGCCAAGCTGCCGCTCGAGCGTATCGTCAAGCCGCTGGTGCCCTTCGTCGGCGTCGTGATCCTGTGCCTGATGGTCATCACCTATTGGCCAGGCCTGTCGCTGGGACTGCGCGACCTGGTGTACGCCAAGTGATCTGCCTGCCGCCGTGCGGGCCAGCGCCCGCGCGGCGGGTAGCGCCCGGCCCGCCCGAGGGGCGTGCAGGGCCGCAGAATGAGAAAAGCGCCCGGTTGGGGCGCTTTTTCGTTCTGGGGGCCTAGATTTCGCGTTCTTCCGTCTTGAGGTTGTTGTCGCGGGCGAAATCCACCACGAACTTGTAGGCCAGCGGCTCCAGGTCGCGCAGGCGCAGGTCGACCACGATCCCGCGCACGCCATCGATCACGACGGGCAGCACATAAGGCGAATAAGTGAGGTGGTTACCAGCACAGCCGGCCGGCCGGAACTGTGCCATTACGCCGGCGAGCCGTTCCGCCCAATCGCTGGGGCGGAAGCGGCTACCGCTTTCGGTAACGCCATGAATTACGAATTGTCTGACGCGAGTTGCCATGTGTTCTTCACTGCGGGACGCCTTTCACGAAAGCCGGATCTTCGGCGTGATCAAACATGCGTGCCGCGCCGCGAATTGTATATGATTGATCCTTTGCCCTCTTTCAAACCGCGATTCGCCCCCGATTCGCCCCTTGGAAGCGGGCACGCTGTCGATGCCATTCCCCCAGGAGGATCCGCGATGAGCTCGCCTCTGGCCAATATCTATGCCCGGCTGCCGGTATCGTTCACGCACGGCCAGGGTGTCTGGCTGTGGGACGCTGACGGCCGAAAGTACCTGGATGCCCTGGCCGGCATCGGCGTCTCGTGCCTGGGCCATGCCCATCCCAAGCTGGTCGCCGCCATCAGCGAGCAGGCCGCCCGCGTCATCCATACCTCCAACATCTACGAAATCCCCCAGCAGACCGCGCTGGCCGCCCGGCTGACGGCGCTGTCCGGCATGCAGGAGGTCGCGTTCAACAACAGCGGCTCCGAAGCCAACGAAGCGGCCATCAAGCTGGCCCGCTACTACGCGTACCAGCGCGGCAACCAGCACGCCCACATCATCACCATGGATTCGTCCTGGCATGGCCGCACGCTGGCCACGCTGGCGGCCACCGGCAGCGACAAGGCGCGCAAGGGCTTCGAACCCCTGCCCAGCGGCTTCATCCAGGTGCCTTACAACAACCTGGACGCGGTGCGCGCCGCGGGCGACGCCGAACCCCGCACCACCGCGGTGCTGCTGGAAGTTCTGCAGGGCGAAGGCGGCATCCGCCCGTCCGACATTGCCTACCTGCAAGCACTGCGCCAGCTGTGCACCGAGCGCGGCTGGCTGCTGATGATCGACGAAGTGCAGTCCGGCATCGGACGCACCGGCAAATGGTTCGCGCACCAATGGGCCGATATCCGTCCCGACGTCATGACGCTGGCCAAGGGGCTGGCGGGCGGCGTGCCGATCGGCGCAATGCTGGCGGCCGGTCCTGCCGCGGGTGTCTTCACCCCAGGCAGCCACGGCACCACCTTCGGCGGCGGCCCGCTGGTGTGCGCGGCAGGCCTGGCGGTGCTCGACGCGCTCGAATCCGAAAACCTGCTTGAAAACGCCCATACCGTGGGTGAATACCTGAAAGACCGCCTGGCCGGCGCGCTGGCCGGCACGCCCGGCGTGGCCGACATCCGCGGCCGCGGCCTCATGCTGGGCATCGAACTGGCCCGTCCTTGCGGCGCCCTGGCGCTGCGCGCCCTGGAAGCGGGCCTGCTCATCAACGTCACGCGCGACCGCGTCATCCGCATGCTGCCGCCGCTGATCCTAACGCGCCAGGAGGCCGACCAGATCGTCGCCATCCTGGTTCCGCTCATCCAACAGTTCCTGGCCGAAAAACCATAATCAACGTCCCCGCCGGGCCACGAGCCTGGCCGGGCCCAATGACCTGCGACATCAACATGACTCCTCCCACGACTCAAAATGGCCCGCTGCGGCACTTCCTGCAGTTCAAGGACTTCTCGTCCGCCGAGATCGCCTACGTGCTGGACCGCGCGCGCCTGATCAAGGAAAAGTTCAAACGCTATGAGCCCCACATGCCGCTGCACGACCGCACGCTGGCAATGGTGTTCGAAAAGGCCAGCACGCGTACCCGCGTGTCGTTCGAGGCCGGCATGTACCAGATGGGCGGCTCGGTCATCAACCTGACGTCCAACGACTCGCAGCTCGGCCGCTCCGAGCCCATCGAGGACACCGCGCGCGTGATCTCGCGCATGGTCGACATCGTCATGATCCGCACGTTCGAGCAGACCCGCATCGAGCGCTTCGCGTCGCATTCGCGCGTGCCCGTGATCAACGGCCTGACCAACGAATTCCACCC
>JAEYVD010000334.1 GCA_023432075.1 Pseudomonadota bacterium
CGTGGTTGTCGGCGGCAATGGCCGCGATGCGGCTGTCCTTGATCCACGCCAGCAGGTCCGCATCGGCGCCGTCCAGCACGCAGCAGCTCGTCTTCAGCCGCTCCTGCTCGTCATCGCCCAGCGTCAATGCCAGGTCGGCCAGGCCGGTATGCAGACACAGCACATCGCCGGGCCGGACTTCGACGCCGTCGGCGCGCATCACGTCCATCAGTTCGCGATGGGACACCTTGCGCTGCGCATCGCCAAAATGCGCGCGCAGGTCCACCATGACGCCGCGCCCCTGGATGCCGTGGCGCGCCATCGGCGCAATCGACAGGTCGCGCGTGCCGGTAAAACCTTCGGCGGCGGGCTCGCTGACCGAAAATCCGTTGTAGCCGGTGGGCTGCGGCTGGCCGGTGCCCTGAGCGTCGTACATCGAGCCCACGTGGCCCAGCGCGTCCCACTGCGTGGAATATTGCGGCGACAGCGTGACGCGGTCATCGCTGATGACGTCGGTGGCGCCCGGCACGTCGCGGTCCAGCGGATAGCGGTAAACCGGCACGCCGTTCTTCTCGGCCGGCTGGATCACCGGCCCCTTGCGGCGCGGATTGAGCACCGGCGCGCGCGGCACGGTCAGCGGCAGGCTCAGCGAGAACGACATGCCCGGGCGGTTCTCGGCGAGGGCGGCCAGGCGCGCCTGGCTGTCCAGATGGTTCAGCGTTCCCAGCTGGTCTTCGCTGCCAAAATCGCCCCAGTTCGATCCATCCGGACGGCGCAGATACCGTTGCGCTGCATTCATGATTTGTGTCTCCTCGCCCTTTTTGCCGGACGATGCCTGTCTTTGTTTGTTACGGCTTATTGCACCACGGAGGCGTGCAGCAAGTGGTCGATTTCGTCCGCGGTGTATCCCAGGGCGGACAGAATTGTGCGGCTGTGTTCGCCCAACGCCGGCGCGGCGCGTCCGGTGGCGTCTTGTCCGGCTTCATGGGCGGCTGCTTGCGCGCCGTCCTGCACGGCGCCGCCGAAGTGCGCCCATTGCGCCAGCCCGAGATAGTTGCCCGCCTGCTCGCTGCGATAGGGGCGCATGAATCCCATCGCCTCCACCTGCGGGTGGTCGAACATGTCTTCCACCGGCCGGACCTCCGCGCAGGGAACGCTCTGGCCAAAGCGCTCGGCCCATTCGCGTGCCGACGCCCGCGCCAAGGCCTGGCGCACCAGCGGCACCAGCACCGCGGCTTGCGCGGCGCGCTTTTTCACCGTGTCGTAATCGGGATGGTCGGCCAGATCGGTCAGGTCCAGATGGCCGCACAGCGCGCGCCAGAAGTGCGGCGTATTGGCCGAGATGTAGAGATGGCCTTCGCGCGTGGGATGGATGCCCGTGATCCCGCCCGAGCGCATGTCGCGTTCGATGTGGCGCGGTTCGCCCTCGGCCCACACCAGACGAGCCGACTGCATCGCCAGCGCGCTGCCCAGCAGCGACACTTCGATGGCCTGCCCCCGCCCGGTTTTCTCGCGCTGATAGAGCGCGGCGGACACGCTGTTGGAGATCAGCGCGGCGCCGTAGTAGTCGACCACCGATCCGTACAGCACTTCCGGCGGGCCGTCAGGCTTGGCTTGCGCCGCGCACATCCCCGTCATGGACTGCAGCACCTGGTCGTAGCCGGCGTGGCGCGCCATCGGGCCGGCCGCCCCGTAGCCCGTCATTGCGCAGTAGATCAGGCGCGGGTTGATGGCCGCCAGCGTGGCGAAGTCGATGCGCAGGCGTTCCGGAACGCCTGGCCGGAAGTTGTGGACCAGTACGTCGGCCTCGCGCACCAGCCTGACCAGCACCTCGTAGCCTGCCGCGTCCTTCAGGTTCAGGCACAGGCCGCGCTTGTTGCGATTGATGCCCAGAAACGCCCGGCTCTCGGCCGGCAGCGTCGACGGGTACTTGCGCAGGTTGTCGCCTTCGGGCGGCTCGACCTTGATGACGTCCGCGCCCATGTCGCCCAGCAGCGCGCAACCGTAGGGACCCGCGATGTAGGCGCTCAGATCCAGAACCTTGACGCCGGCCAGCGGCAGTTGACCCGGAGTTTCAAATTCCATCATGCAATTCATCCGATAAATGGCTCGGCCGCGCGTCGCGCAGACCGGTTCAGGCGGCCCGCCCGGCCGCCAGCAATACGTCGCGGGCGCGGCGCACGAAAGGCGCATCGATCATCTTGCCGTCCAGCAAAAAGGCGCCCACGCCCGCCTGGGCCTCGCTCGCCGCAACGATCCGTTCGGCCGCGCCGATCTCTTCGGCGCTGAATCCGAACACCTCGTTGGCGATGGCGACCTGGCTGGGATGCACGCAGGATTTACCCAGGAAACCGAGGGATCGCGCCAGCTGCGCTTCAGCGCGAAAGCCTTCGCCGTCGCGCACCCGGGCATAGGCGGCGTCCATGGCGTACTTGCCCGCGCAACCGGCGCCAAGGCGCAACGCCAGCATTACCGCGCGCAGTGTTTCAGGCTGGTAGCGGTCGATGCCCAGCGGTTCAAACAGATCGGCCAACCCCAACTGCAGGCCGGCGACGCGCGGATGCGCCGCTGCCAGCTCGGCCGCGCACGCCAGCGCCTGCGGCGTTTCCACGGTGACCAGCAGTTCGCCCTCGAGCCCGGCTTGCGCGGCGCGCGCCGCGGCCTCGCGGAGCGCTTCGGCGGACTCGACCTTGGGCAGATTCACCATGTCGATCGGCAAGCCGCCCAGCGCATCCACGTCTTCGGGAAAATACGACGTGTCTGCGGCATTGACGCGGACGATAATTTTCTTGGGATGTTCCGCTTGCGCCGCCCGGAAGGCCGGTGAGGCCAGCCAGTCGGCCAGCGCTTGGCGCGCCTCGGGCTTGCGCGACGGCGCGACGGCATCTTCCAGATCGAAAGACAGCGCATCTGCTTCGCTGGCCAAGGCTTTGTCGAATAGTTCCGGGCGCGACGCCGGCACAAAAAGCTTGCTTCTCATTGTGGTCTCCTGGGCGCATTGTGATCGCGCGGGCGCTTGCCAGGGGAAAGCGGGCATACGATAAAAAGATAGA
>JAEYVD010000395.1 GCA_023432075.1 Pseudomonadota bacterium
CCCTCAAACTCTCCGCCTGCGCCGTGGCGCTGGCCGCCATGTTGCCTTCGGGCGCCGCCTGGGCCCAGACGCGGGGCGGCACGCTCAGTATGATCGTGCAGCCCGAGCCGCCCATCCTGATCCCCGCCCTTAACCAGCAAGGGCCGACCCAATTCATCACTGGCAAAATCTACGAGAGCCTGCTGACCTACAGCTTCGACCTGAAGCCGCAGCCCGGCCTGGCGAAGTCCTGGGAAGCGAGCCCCGACGGGCTGTCGTATACCTTCCATCTGCAAGAGGGCGTCAAGTGGCATGACGGCAAGCCTTTCACCGCCGATGACGTCGTATTCTCGATGATGGACATGCTGCCCAAGGTGCACGGCCGCGCCCGCGTGATCCTGGGCAAGCACCTGGACCGGGTCGAGAAAATCGACGATCACACCGTGGTGATGCATCTGAAGGCGCCCTTTCCCGCCTTCATGCTGATGTTCGAGCCGGGTTTTGCGCCCATGATGCCCAAGCACATCTACGCCGGCACCGACTACGCCACCAACCCGGCCAACCAGAAACCGGTCGGCACCGGCCCCTTCAAGTTCAAGGAATGGAAGCGGGGCGAGTTCGTCAAGCTGGAGCGCAACCCCGACTACTGGAAGCCGGGCAAGCCCTATCTCGATGAGCTGATCTTCAACGTGATCCCGGATGCGGCCTCGCGCGCGGTGGCCTATGAGCGTGGCAGCGTGGACGTGCTGCGCGGCGGCGACATCGACGACGTGGACGTGCGCCGGGTGCGCGCCCTGCCCAATACCGAGTACACCACCAAGGGCTGGGAGATGTTCTCGCCCCAGGCATACCTGATCTTCAACATGCGCAAGCCGCCCTTTGACAACCTGAAGGTGCGCCAGGCGGTCATGGCAGCCATGAACCGCAACATGGTGGTCAACAACATCTTCTTCGGTCTGGGCAAGGTGTCGACGAGCCCCTTCGTGACCACCGAGATGTTCTACGACAAGAACATGCCCCCGATGCCGTTCGACATGAAGAAGGCGCGCGCGCTCATCAAGGAATCGGGCATCAAGCCGGGCGACTACACGATCCGCCAACTGAGCTTCCCGTACGGCTCGACGTGGGACCGGCTGGGTGAATACACCAAGCAGGCGCTGGAACAACTGGGCTTCAAGGTGAACGTAGAGTCCACCGATGCGGGCGGCTGGGCAAGCCGCACCGGCAACTGGGACTTCGACCTGACCACCACCTTCACCTACCAGTACGGCGATCCCGCGCTGGGCGTGCAGCGCTTGTATATCTCGTCGAACATCGTCAAGGGTTCGCCCTTTGCCAACGTGCAGGGCTACAGCAACCCCGAGACCGACAAGCTGTGGGAGGCCGCCGCCTCCGAGGTCGATCCGGCCAAGCGCCAGGCCCTCTACACGCAGATCCAGACGACGCTCGTCAACGAGGTCGCCAATGGCTTCCTGGTCGACATGGAGTTTCCGACCCTGTATCGCGCCAACGTGAAGAACCTGGTCAAGACCGCCATCGGTTTGAACGAGTCGTTCGACGACGTCTACCTCGAAAAGAAGTAAGCGCCCCCGGGGCCGCCGCTGCGGATCACGGGTCCGCGGCGGCGCCCGGCTGCGCGGCGGGCAGGGTTGCCGCGAGGCACGTCCGTCCTGAAAGGACCCGAGCATGAGATTCCTGTCTTTCCTGCTGTCCCGCATCGGCAAGGCCCTGGTGGTGGTGCTGGGCGTGGTGATCATCAATTTCTTCCTGATACGGCTTGCGCCCGGCGATCCCGCCGCCGTGCTGGCCGGCCAGGCCGGCGCGGGCGATGCCGCCTACGTGGACCAGCTGCGTGTCGCCTTTGGCCTGGACAAGCCCGTCCTGACGCAGCTTTTTCTCTACTTGAAGGGCGTGGTGCAGCTGGACCTGGGCTTTTCCTATCGCAACCACGTGCCGGTGCTGGACCTGATCGTCGAGCGGCTGCCCGCCACGTTCCTCCTGATGTCGTGCGCCTTCGTGTTCTCCATCGTGCTGGGCGTGCTGCTGGGCGTGGTGGCGGCCAAGGCGCGCTACCGCAACAAGCGCCGCTGGATCGACAGTTCGGTGATGACCGGCGCCCTGCTGCTGTACGCCACGCCGCTCTTCTGGCTGTCGCTGATGGGCATCCTGCTGTTTTCGGTGGTGCTGGGCTGGCTGCCGGCATTCGGCATGGAAACCGTGGGCGCCAACCTGACCGGCTGGGCGCGCGCGGGCGATATCGCCCTGCACCTCATCCTGCCGACCGTGACGCTGGGATGCTTTTTCATGGCCGTCTATGTGCGGCTGACGCGCGCGTCAATGCTGGAAGTGATCGGCATGGATTTCGTGAAGACGGCGCGCGCCAAGGGCGTGAGCCCCAGCCGCGTGATCCGCGCGCACGTGCTGCGCAACGCGCTGCTGCCCGTCATCACGTTTGCCGGCATCCAGCTCGGGCAGATGGCGGGCGGCGCGGTCCTGACCGAGACCGTCTTCGCGTGGCCCGGCATCGGACGCCTGATGTTCGACGCCCTGCTGCAACGCGACTACCAGCTCCTCCTGGGCATCTTCCTGGTCACCTCCATCATGGTGGTGGTCTTCAACCTGCTGACCGACGTGCTGTACCGCCTGATCGATCCGCGCATCGGCGCGGGTGCGCAGCAAGGAGCCTCCGCATGAAGTCATTCGCCCGACGTTACCTGCGCAACTACGGGGCAGTGGCCGGCCTGGTCATCATGCTGATCGTGGTGGCCGTGGCCCTGGCGGCGCCGCTGCTGTACGAAGAGTCGCCCTGGATGATGGTGGCCGACCCGCTGATTCCGCCGTTCACCAACGCGGACTATCCGTTCGGCACGGACATGCTGGGCCGCGACATCACGGCGGGCCTGGTGTGGGGCGCGCGCGTGTCGCTGATGGTGGGCTTGCTGTCCACTGCCGTGGCGCTGCTCTTTGGCATCGTGATCGGTTCGATCGCCGGCTACTGCGGCGGCCGCGTGGACGATGCGCTGATGCGGTTCACCGAGTTCTTCCAGACCATTCCGCAACTGGCGATGGCCGTGGTGCTGGTCGCCATCCTGAGCCCGTCGGTCTATTCGATCATGGGCGCCATCGCGGTGGTGTCCTGGCCGCCGGCCGCGCGGCTGGTCCGCTCGGAATTCATGACGCTCAAGCAGCGCGAATTCGTGCAGGCCGCCATCGTCATCGGCCAGACGCCGGCGCGCATTGTGGGCACGCAGATCCTGCCCAACGCCATGTCGCCCATCATCGTGTCGGCCTCGTTCATGGTGGCGACCGCGATCCTGACGGAGTCGTCGCTGTCGTTTCTGGGCCTGGGCGACCGCAACCTGATGAGCTGGGGTTTCATGATCGGCGCGGCGCGCACCATGATCCGCGAGGCCTGGTGGATGAGCGTATGGCCCGGCGTGGCCATTCTCTTGACCGTGCTGGCCATCAACCTGATCGGCGAAGGCCTGAACGATGCCCTCAACCCGCAACTGCGCAAGCGCGGCGAATAGGAGGCCAGCATGAATGAAACCCTGACGACCCCGCCGCTCCTGTCGATCCAGAATCTGACCATCGCATTGCCCAAGGGCGGCGACCGTCCTTACGCTGTGCAAGACGTCTCGTACGATATTCGCGCCGGCGAGATCCTGTGCATCGTGGGCGAGTCGGGATCAGGCAAGTCCATGAGCGCCAACGCCATCATGGGACTGCTGCCCGATTACCTGGCCCCGCAGGCCGGCCGCATCCTGTTCCGCGGCCAGGACCTGCTGCAACTGGACGAAGCCGCCCTGCAGGCCATGCGCGGCAAGGACATGGCGATGATCTTCCAGGAGCCGCTGTCGGCCCTGAACCCGCTGATGACGGTGGGCGAGCAGATCAGCGAGGTGATGCGCGTGCACAACGCCTACCCCGGCGCAGAACGCTTGAAACGCACGCTCGAGCTGCTGGAGTTCGTCGGCCTGCCGGATCCCGCCACGCTGTATCACGTGTATCCGTTTCGCTTGTCGGGCGGGCAGCGCCAGCGGGTGATGATTGCGATGGCCCTGGCGCTGGAGCCCGCGCTGTTGATCGCCGACGAGCCCACGACTGCGCTGGACGTCACCACCCAGGCGCAGATCCTGGCGCTGATCGCGCGCATCCAGAAGGAAAAAGGCATGGGCGTGATGTTCGTCACGCACGACTTTGGCGTGGTGGCCGAGATCGCCCACCGCGTGGCCGTCATGGAGAAAGGCATTCTGGTGGAGCAAGGCCCGGCCAGCGAGGTGCTCAACCGGCCGCGCCATCCCTACACCCAGCGCCTGATCGCGGCCGTGCCGCACCGGCGCGGCGAGGAGCGCGCCGGGCTTGCCGACGACAGGCCCGTGCTGGAGGTCAAGGATCTGAAAAAGACCTACGTGATCGGCCACG
>JAEYVD010000552.1 GCA_023432075.1 Pseudomonadota bacterium
CCCTATTTTCAAGGGTCGGTCGCGCACGGCGCAGCCGAACACTTCGCGCTCGGCACGGTCAGTCACGAAGCCGGCCTGTATCTTTCGCGGCGGGTCGACGACGCGCAGGGCGCCATGCTGGGCGTGGTGGTCTTGAAGGTCGACTTCCGGGATCTTGAAGCCGACTGGCGTCAGGCCAATGCCGTCATCTTCGTCACCGACGAACACGGCGTGGTGCTGCTAGGCAATATTCCGGATTGGCACTTCAGAGTCCTGTCGCCTCTGCCGCCCGCGCTGGCGCAGACGCTACGTACCAGCCTGCAATTTGGCGACGCAAAGTTCCAGCCGCTCCCGGTTACGCCTGCGCTACAAGCCACCAGCAGCGGACAGCTAGTACGCACAGACGACGCATTGCCCCGCGCCGCCGCGGGCACGCCGTTGCTGCACACCACCCTACCGGTCACCGAATCGCCCGGCTGGACGCTGCACCAGTTGTCCCCCGTGCAAGCGGCCATGAACCAGGCCAGCGCCAACGCCCAACTCGGCGCATTGCTCACCCAGGGCGTGCTCGCGGCGCTGATCGGCGTAGTGCTATACCGCCGCCACCGCAACCAGGAGCGCGCCGATCAACAAGCGGCCATCCAGCAACAGCTTGCGGCATTGGTCGACGAGCGCACCGCGCAGCTGCGCGACGTGAACGCCAAGCTTGTCGACGAAATGGACGAGCGCCAACGCGCCGAAACGCAGCTTCACACCATGAAGGACGAACTGGTTCAGGCCAGCAAGCTGGCATTGCTTGGCCAGGTGGCCGCCGGCGTCGCGCACGAGGTCAACCAACCGGTCGCCGCCATCCGCGCATACGCAGACAACGCCAGCGAATTCCTGCGCCGTCACGACGAAGGCGCCGTCCACGAAAACCTTGGCACCATCGCGGCATTGACCGATCGCATCGGCCACATCACCGGCGAGCTACGCGCCTTTTCGCGCAAGGCCGGTGCGACTGTCGGCCCGACTGATTTGATGGAGGCGCTCGAGGGCGCAATCCTGCTCGTCGGCCCGCGCGCCCGGCGCCAGGGCGTCACGCTGCAAAGCCCGCCCCGCAACCAGAACTGCCGCGTCCAGGCCAACCGGGTCAGGCTTGAACAAGTGCTGGTCAATCTTTTGCAGAACGGGCTCGAGGCACTGGAAGGCACGGTAAATGGCCGGATAGTCATCGCCCTCCAAGACCTGGGCGAATCCGTCCAGCTACAGGTTCACGACAACGGTCCCGGCATCTCCGACGAGGCCCGCGCCCGCCTTTTCACCCCATTTCACACGACCAAGCCGGACGGCCTGGGCCTGGGCCTTGTCATCAGCCGAGACATCGTCGCCGAGTTCGGTGGCGAACTACGCGCCGCGCGGCCGGGCGACGCCCGCTTGTCGTCTCCCCATGCGCCCGGCAGCGGCGCCTTGTTCATCCTGACCCTGCGCAAAGCGCCAGACCAGACCCACGCACCGAGCATTCAACATGACGCGCGCTCCTGATATCCCGCTCCCTACCACGGGCATCACCGACGACCCCATGCAGCGGCCGGCGGTCCCTCACGCGGTCTTCATCGACGACGACGACGAACTGCGCCGCGCCGCCCTCCAAACCCTGAAGCTGCATGGCATCTCGGTCACGCCCCACGCCAGCGCCCGAGCCGCCTTGCCCGCGTTGGACCGTAACTTCGATGGCGTTGTGGTCACGGACATCCGCATGCCGGACATGGACGGGCTGGAACTCTTCCAGCGGCTGCGCAACATCGATCCCGATATCCCGGTCATCCTGATCACCGGCCATGGCGACATCGCCACTGCCGTTCAGTGCATGCGCGAAGGCGCATATGACTTCCTGTCCAAGCCCTACCCCACCGACCGCCTGGTCGCCGCCATCAGCCACGCCGCTGAAAAGCGGCGGCTGGTCCTAGAAAACCGTCGTCTCCGCGAAGCCGCTTTTACCGTCGAGGCCGACGAAGTGCCGTTCATCGGCACCACGCCCGCCATGCAGCGCATCAAGCAGACGTTGCGCCATATCGCGGATGCCGACGTCGACGTGCTCGTTGAAGGCGAAACCGGCACCGGCAAGGAAGTTGTCGCCACCGCCCTGCACCGCCTCAGCCGCCGCCGGCACCGGACGCTGGTGGCCATCAACTGCGGCGCCTTGCCCGAAAGCGTCATCGAAAGCGAACTCTTCGGCCATGAACCCGGCGCTTTCACCGGCGCACAAAAGAAGCGCATCGGCCGCATCGAACACGCCAGCGGCGGCACCTTGTTCCTCGACGAGATCGAAAGCATGCCGCTCGCCGTCCAGGTCAAGCTGCTGCGCGTGCTCGAATCCCGCCAGATCACCCCTCTCGGCAGCAACGAGGTCCGTAATCTCGACTTGCGCGTCGTCGCCGCCACCAAGGAAGACCTAGGCAGCCCCGCCGTCCGAGCCAAATTCCGCGAAGATCTGTTCTACCGCCTCAACGTGGTCACGATTCGCCTCCCCCCCCTGCGGGAACGCCGTGAAGACATCCCGCTGCTCTTCGCGCACTATCTCGGCCACGCCGCGCGCCGCTTCCATCGCGACATCCCCGAAATGCCCGCCTCGATCCGTCAGCACATCATGACGCACGACTGGCCAGGCAACGTGCGCGAACTCGCGCATTTCGCCGAACGCTTCGTGCTGGGTGTCCTCAATGGCCCCGCACCCGATCCCGGCCCGCCGGCCGCAGGCTCGCTCACCCTTCCCGAACGCATGGAACATTACGAGGCGCAGATCATCCGCGATGCCCTTACGGCACACCGCGGCGACGTCAAGGCCACGCTCGACGCCCTCGGCATCCCCCGCAAGACGTTCTACGACAAACTCCAGCGCCACGGCATCGACCGCCAAGCGTACGTCGCCGCATCCCGGGGCCCGCTCTAGCACCCTCCCCGCACCGCACCGCAACCATCAGCCCAAAGCCCAACCCGGCATAACCACGCAACACGCAGATCTCTCTACTGCATCAAAAGCAAAACCCCCTCGCGGCGCCAGCCGCGAGGGGGTTTTTAATTCAATCCAAACGCCGCAATCCAAACGCCGCAATCGAACCGCTGCAATCCAACGGCACGAGCCAAACACGGCATCCGGTCGCCACAAAGACAAAACCCCGCAGGGGATACCTGCGGGGTTTTGAGCAATAAAAGCCTGACGATGACCTACTTTCACAGACGTCCGTCCACTATCATCGGCGCAAAGGCGTTTCACTGTCCTGTTCGGGATGG
>JAEYVD010000608.1 GCA_023432075.1 Pseudomonadota bacterium
GACGCTGACCGCCTCGATCCGCAGCCACGGCTACCCGGCCAAGGCCGATCCGGCCCAGACCAACAACGTGATGGTCGTGGTGCTGCTGACGATCCTGGTGCTGTACGTGACCATGGTCTACGGCCCGATCGCCGCCATGCTGGTGGAAATGTTCCCGACGCGCATCCGGTACACGTCGATGAGCCTGCCGTACCACATCGGCAACGGCTGGTTCGGCGGCTTCCTGCCCCCGGTCGCCTTCGCCGTGGTGGCTGCCACCGGCAACATCTACGACGGCCTGTGGTACCCGATCATCATCGCAGTCATGACCCTGGTCATCGGCACGCTCTTCGTGCGCGAATCCAAGGACAACGACATCAACACCTGATAAACCATCCCCCGCCGGGCGGGACTGCTGCGCCTGCCCGGCCTTTCAAAAGCTCCTTCATGGAGCTTTTTTTTTATTCCGCACTTTCAGGACCATGTCAGACCCGCGCCAGTAGACTAGGCGCTCAGATTACGGCCTTGCGCAAGATTGCCTGACGATTGATCCCCCTGTCAGGCAATTGCAGGGCTGCTGATCTGACACCAATGCCGCGTTCCCCGCGAGCCTTTTATGACGCGGCATTGCGTGCTCCCGTACCGGCCCGACTCTTTATTGAGCCGGGCCGCTTTTTTTTGCGCGCGCAAACCCGTGGCCGCAGACTGCAAAAACAGAGGGCGGCCGCAGCGCGACCGCCCTCTTCATGCCGCTCGGCCGGCCTTGCGGCCGGCGGGTATCAACGACGCATGCCCACACCGATGGCGACCACGCCCGCCACGATCGCGGCAATGCCTGCCCACGTCGGGATGGGCACCGACTTCTCGGTTTCCGCCGTGGCCTTCACAGATCCGATCTGCAGAACCGTTTCTTCGGACTTGTAGCTAAAGCCCTTATAGGCCAGGGCAACCACGCCCAGGACAATGAGGATCGCGCCAATGATTTTCATGTTTTCACTCCAATCTCACGTTGGTGCGCCGGACATTACCGGATAGGCCAGCCCCTGTCAGTGACAGAACGTGTCGCCTGTTGCCGACATGCCAGCCCGCTTCGGCAAAGCCGCCGCGTCGTATAGAATCAACCCTTTTGGCCGACGCTCATGTGGTTCAAGAATCTCAAGATTTACCGCCTCTCCTCGCCCTGGACCCTGACGGGCGAGCAGCTTGAAGAAACGCTGGCGCGCCATGCCTACCAGACCGGCAACAACCTCGAAATGCAAAGCCTGGGCTGGGTGCCCCCGCGCGAGAACGGCGGTCTGGCCCACGAAGTGAACGGCCAGATCCTGCTCAGCCTGCGCGCGGAAAAGAAGCTCTTGCCGGGCACCGTCATCAACCAGGTCGCCAAGGCCCGCGCCCAGGAAATCGAAGAGCAGCAAGGCTACAAGCCTGGCCGCAAGCAGATGAAGGAAATCAAGGAGCGCGTCACGGACGAGCTCCTGCCGCGCGCGTTCAGCGTCTATCGCGACACGCGCGTGTGGATCGACCCGAAGAACAACTGGCTCGTCATCGATGCGGCCGCTTCGGCCAAGGCTGACGAAGTCATCGGCCTGCTGGCAAAGTGCGTCGATCCCTTCCCGCTCGAAAACCTGTATGTCGCCCAATCGCCGGCCTCGGCCATGACCGGCTGGCTGGCCGAGGACGAAGCGCCCACCAACTTCACCATCGACCAGGACACCGAACTGCGCTCGTCCGGTGAAAGCGGCGCCGCGATCCGCTATGTAAAGCACTCCATCGACGCCGACGACGTGCGCCGTCACATCCAGTCCGGCAAGCAGTGCACCCGCCTGGCCATGACGTGGGCCGATCGCGTGTCGTTTGTCCTGACCGAAGGCCTGGACGTCAAGCGCGTTGCGCCGCTGGATGTGCTGAAGGAAGGCAACGAAGGCGTTGCCGCGAACGACGACGAAAAGTTCGATTCCGACATGATGCTGATGACCGGCGAACTGGCCAAGATGATGGCCGAACTGGTCGAAGCGTTGGGCGGCGAAAAGAAGATCTAAGCCGCTTTTACCCGGCAGCAATACCAAGGGCCGCGCTTGTCGAGCGGCCCTTTTTCATGCCTCGACGCTGCGGTCGCGGCCGGCCTGCTTGGCCTTGTACAGCGCCTTGTCGGCGCGATCGATCAGGTATGCGTAGTCGGGATGGCCATCGAAGGTCGCCACGCCGATGCTGGCCGTCACCTGCATTGCGCCGGACTCGGCGATCACGAAGCGGTGCCGGCGGATCTCGGCATTGAGCTTTTCCGCGGCGGCCAGCGCCGCGCCCGGTCCCGTGTCCACCAGCACGACAAGAAATTCCTCGCCGCCATAGCGGAACACGAAGTCGCTGGATCGACAGGTCTGGTGAACGACCTCGGCAAACTGGCGCAGGATCTGGTCCCCGCCCGCGTGACCATGCGCATCGTTGATGGCTTTGAAGTGATCGATGTCCAGCAGCAGCACCGAAAAGCTCGACCGCTGACGCTGCGCCAGCGAGATCTCGCGGCCGATGACGGACGGCAGGAAGCGCCGGTTGAGCACGTTGGTCAGCGGATCGCTGCCGCTTTCAATCTCGGCCACCATGTCGAAGAGGCCGTTAAGCAGATGCTTGATGCGCGCCACCAGCTCTTGCAGTTCCCGCACCTGATTGGGCAGCGATTCCGGCGCCTGGCTGGCGCTTTGCATCAACCGCGGCAGCACGGTGTCATCCAGAAGCGTCACGGCCTCGGTGATCTGCCGCAGCGCCGGTGCGCTTTCGAACAGCACCGCGCCCTTGTGCTGCAGCCAGAGACCGAACTCCGAGGCGGCCAGCCGCGGCAGCGCCTGCTCGGGCGTGCGGTAATGCAGGCCGATCAGCACGGCCTGGCTCCATTCCAGCAAGGCGGCGCGTTGCCGCTCGCGCTCGGTCGAGATGTTCTGCCCCAACGCAAAGAGGCGATAGGCCTCGTCGTTGCGGGCGCCCCGATTGATGTCGCGCATGAATGCGCGGCTCATCTGCTCGATGGCCAGATCGAACAGGTTGCATACGTACTGCGTCGCCACGGAAGCCGCCTGGCCTTCCAGGCCGCTGGCGTGCAGGCGTTGCGCAATCTCGTTCTTCAGGATGCGGGCGCCGGCCATCACCAGATGGATCGGAATGTGGACGCGCGCGTGTACCTCGCCGACCTTTTTCTGCGTGGCCATCAGCACATCGATGTCGCCTTGCTCGCGCACGCAGAGCAGGCCTTTCAACCAATGCGTCATGCCGCGGTGCAGGCGGGTCGAGACAATTTCGTGGGAGAGCCGCGGGCCGGCTTCGGCGTCGGCAAGCAAGGTGGAATAGAAGGCGTCCACCAGTTGCGCGGCGTGGTCGGACACCAGCGCCGCGACCTGGCCGCGCGTATTGGCGTCGACCGATTGATAGACCGCTTCCCAGGCTTGCGCATTGGAGGCGCTCAGGTAGCACGCCTGGCCGCTGGCTGCGTTGGCGGTGGCCGCCGCAGGAGGAACACCGGAACTGCTCGAAGACATAAGATCATCCGCCCAAGAACGGCGTGCGCGCCCGATAGCGGCACTCGCCCGAAAAACCAGCGCGGATTATGCTTGAATTCCCCGTGGCGGGACCGCTTTCGCGGCGCCGCCACGGGCGCCTGGACTCAATCCAGACCGTGGAAGACCGAATCGTCGGGACCGACGTGCGACGGATGCTGCCACGTCACGTCGCGCAGCGAATGCTGCACCAGGCCTTCAACGCCCAGCAACACCGCGAAGATCGCCATGCGGATGGGAATGCCGTTGTCGGTCTGGCGGAAGATCGCCAGACGCGGATCGTGGTTCAGATCCACGCTCAGGTCGTTGGCGCCCGGACGGCTGTCGC
>JAEYVD010000724.1 GCA_023432075.1 Pseudomonadota bacterium
AGCCCTGCCAGCATCTGACCGACCTGCAGATAGTCGGCGCTCTTCAGCTTGAACTTCGAGATCGGATCGCCTTCATAAGTGTCCACGCCCAGCGCGACGACCAGCGCGTCGGCCTTGAACGCGCGCACGGCGTCTATCCCCTGCTGCAAGGCGGCCGTCCAGGCCGCGAAGTCGCTGCCGGCGGGCAGCGGCAGGTTCAGGTTACAGCCCTGGCCGGCGCCTTCGCCGCGTTCGTCTGCATAGCCCAGAGAGAACGGATACTCGGTGGTCGGATCGCCGTGAACGGACACGGTGAGCACGTCGCCGCGGTCATAAAAGATGCTTTGCGTGCCGTTGCCGTGGTGATAATCCACGTCCAGCACCGCGACGCGTTGTGCGCCCGCATCGCGCAGCGCCTGCGCCGCCAGGGCCGCGTTGTTCAGGAAGCAATAGCCGCCAAAGAAGTCCGCGCCGGCGTGATGGCCGGGCGGCCGGGTCAACGCCATTGCGGCGCGCAGGCCCTGGCCCTGGGATACGGCGCGCGCGGCGTCGATGGCGCAGGCGGCGCCTGCGGTGGCTGCCTCCCAGGTGCCCGCCGTCAGCGGACAGCCGCTATCGAACGAAAACAGGCCGACTCGCGCGGCGAAATTGGTGGGTTCGATGTCGTGGCGAAATCCGCGCACCGGCCAGATCGACGGCAGCACATCGATGCCGGCATTGGCCGGATCCAGCGCAACCCATTCGTTCCAGGCGCTTGCCAGAAAATCCACATAGCGCGGCGTGTGCACGCGCTTGATGAGATCCATGTCGGGATTGCCGGGCGCGCGCAGTTCACCGATGCCGCGCTGGCGCAGCGCGTCCAGCACGTATTCCAGCCTTGCCGGCGTTTCGTGGCAGGGCACCAGTTTGCCGCGGAACATTTCGTGGCGGCCGCTGTGTTTGTCATGGACGGGGTTGTGGAAGATCAGCACGATGGGAATTCCTGGATGGATCAGCCGGGCGGGCGCATGCGCCCTTTGGTTCGCCCTTATAGCGGCCGGAAAATATACAGCGCCACGGCGGGCAGCTCACGGAAAACGGAATAGAAGTCGCGCATTTCAAAAAATGCCGGGTGACCGCCGCTGACCTCGGCCACGCCCTGGCGCTTGAGCGCGAGCATCGTGCGCGGCACATGGAAATACTGCGTCACGGCCAGGGCCCGCGTGTAGCCGTGTTCGCGCATGTAGGCGCTGGCGTGACGGGCGGTTGCCCACGTGTCCACGCCCGCACTGTCGACGACGATGCGGTCCGCGGGCACGCCGCGCGTCAGCAGGTAATCGCGCATGGCGGCGGCTTCGTCCGTGCCGGCCGGATCCACGCCGCCGCTGACGAACAGGATGCGGCATTGCGAGGCGGCGTAGCAATCGTAGGCGCGGTCCAGCCGCGCGGCCAGGCGCGGCGAGGGCTGGCCGCCGGGTTGAACGGTGTTGCCCAGCACGACGGCCACGTCCGCGTCGCGGGCGCCGGTCAACAGGCCCGTTGCGGCCAACGCGGCAGCGGCCAGCAGCACGAGCGCCGCCAAGGCCATCAGGGCGCGGGTCGCAAATCGTCGGGTCGAAAGTGTCATGGCGTGCGGTGGGTTCAGGCGCGAGGGCAGAGCTTACGGCAAAAGGCGCGCCAGGCGACGCCGGGATTGACGATGACCCGTATCGGACAGGGACGTCCGCGGCCCGCGCTTGCGGGTAAACGCGCAGTGCGCACCTGTTGGGGCTCGTTCATCCTGGTTAGAATCCCCAGATAGGCAACGCCCCGCGCCATCGTGGCTGGCGCATCGTCCCCATGAACCTGCCGTTTCCCATCCGCCAAGAATGTCCTCCCGGCGCCTGTGTGTGCGACCGGGACCGGTTGCTGGCCAATCCGGCGTCCGACCTGCGCGTCCTGCGCCTGACTCGGGAAGAAGAAAAGCGCCTGGTCGCGCGGCTGGAGAACATCACCAGCCTGGACGACCTGCGGGCCATGCAGGGGCGCATCCAGGCGCAGCTTGGCATCGTGATCCACATCACGCCCAGCGAAAACGAGGTGCGGACCTCGCGCGGCATCTCGATTCAGCTGGAAGAATTGCCCGGCCTGTGCCGCAAGACGCGGGCGTCGCTGCCCGCCGCCATCCGTCGCGGTTTCGACAACCGGCCCGAAATCGTCTATGCGCTCTTGAACGAGCGCGACCTGTTGAGCGGCACGTGAAGGCGGTCGTTAGACGGATTCAATAAACGTGGTCAGTGCCCACGAACGGCGGGGCAGGGCGCAAGCGGCACCACGTCCGCGGGTGCGCGACCGGCGTCGGGCCGCGTGACGTCGCGTTTCTTGCCTGAGCGGGCGGGATAGATCAGCAGCACGGCGCTGCCAGGTTCCAGCTTGGGACTCTGCGCCGTGCCATAGGCCACCGTCCAGCCGCGCAAGGCCAGCGGCGCCAGCGTGTATTGCAGGGCCGAGCCATGCGCGACATGGGCGACCTTGCCTGCGTAGAGTTCCTGTTGGGGGGTGTCGACGCCGTCGATGGTCTGGTAGGTGGCGATGCTGACCAACGCCGCGGACTCGCCAGGGCGCGCCAGCACGGCGGTCTTGTATTTGCCGGGCGGCACGTCCTGCAGGTTGACGGTGACCTGCGCGCCGCCCTGGCCGGCGGCATCCAGGTGCACGCCCACCACGTCGGCGTGCGAGAGCGTCCTGTCGCTGGTGTTGCGCACCCGCACGCTGTACTGCCCCGCTGTTCCCGTCACGGTGCAGACCGCGACGCCGTGGGGAGACGCTGCCTGGGCGGACGCCGCGCCGGCGCAGGCCAGCAGCGCCGAAAACGGCAGGGTCAGGCAGCGGGTAGATCGAGACAGCACGGCACGCTCCGGGTAAGGGCAGCGTACCGGGCGGCGCGTTGCCTGCCCCCTTTTTACACCACTTG
>JAEYVD010000784.1 GCA_023432075.1 Pseudomonadota bacterium
AAGGTCGAGGCCATGAAGATCATCGACGAACTGGAACCCGTGCGCCGCGGCATCTACGGCGGCGCGGCCGGCTACCTGAGCTACGGCGGCGAGATGGACGTGGCGATTGCCATCCGCACCGGCGTCATCAAGGACGGCACGCTGTACGTGCAGGCCGCCGCCGGCATCGTGGCCGACTCGAACCCCGAAGCCGAATGGGCCGAAACGGAGGCCAAGGCGCGCGCCGTGTTGCGCGCGGCCGAGCAGGTGCAGCACGGCCTGGACGAACCCATCTGAGCCCTCCCGGCCGAACCGATTTACCGCCAGGGCCGCAAGACGGCCCCGAGGAGAAAAAAATGCTGTTGATGATCGACAACTACGATTCCTTTACCTACAACCTGGTGCAGTACTTTGGCGAACTGGGCGTGGACGTGCGCGTGGCGCGCAACGACCAGATCACGCTGGAAGAGGTTGCCGCGCTGAACCCCGACCAGATCTGCGTGTCGCCCGGCCCCTGCTCGCCGGCCGAAGCGGGTATCTCGGTGCCGCTGATCCAGGCCTATGCCGGCAAGAAGCCCATTCTGGGCGTCTGCCTGGGCCATCAGGCCATCGGCGCGGCCTTTGGCGGCAATATCGTGCGCGCGCAGCAAATCATGCACGGCAAGACAATTCAGCTTTCGCACACGGGCACCGACATCTTCCAGGGCTTGCCGACGCCGTACACTGTCATCCGCTACAACTCGCTGACCATTGACCCGGCCACGCTGCCGGACTGCCTGGCGGTTACTGCCACGGCGCCGGACGGCGACATCATGGGCGTGCGGCACAAGACACTGCCGCTGTACGGGGTACAGTTCCACCCCGAATCCGTACTGAGCGAGCACGGCCACGCCCTGCTGCGCAATTTCCTGAACCTCGCCTAAGAAGGACGCACCGTGACGATTTCCCCCACCGAAGCGCTGACGCGCTGCATCGAACACCGCGAAATTTTCCACGACGAAATGCTGCATCTGATGCGCATGCTGATGCGCGGCGAGATGTCGCCGCAGATCGCCAGCGCGCTCCTGATGGGCCTGCGCGTCAAGAAGGAAACCATTGGCGAGATCACCGCGGCGGCGCAGGTCATGCGCGAATTCGCCACGCCCGTGGTCACGCCCAATCCGAACGACCTGCTGGACATGTGCGGCACGGGCGGCGACGGCAGCCACACGTTCAACATTTCCACGACTGCGATGTTCGTCGCGGCCGCGGCCGGCGTGCCGATTGCCAAGCACGGCAACCGCAGCGCCTCGTCGTCCAGCGGCAGCGCCGACGTGCTGGAAGCCCTGGGCGCCAATCTGGTGCTGACGCCGGAACAGGTGGCCGAGTGCATCCAGGAAACCGGCATCGGTTTCATGTTTGCGCCCGCGCACCACGGCGCGATGAAGAACGTGGCCGCCGTCCGCAAGGAACTGGCCGTGCGCACGATCTTCAACATCCTGGGCCCGCTGACCAACCCGGCCGGCGCCGCCAATCAGCTGATGGGCGTGTTCCACCCTGACCTCGTGGGTATCCAGGTCCGCGTGCTGGAACGCCTGGGCTCGCGTCATGTGCTGGTCGTGCACGGCAAGGACGGCATGGATGAGGCCTCGCTGGGCGGGGCCACGATGGTCGGCGAACTGAAGGACGGCGTGGTCCGTGAATACGAGATCCACCCCGAGGACTACGGGCTATCCATGATGTCCAACCGGAGCATCAAGGTGTCCAATCGCGAGCAGTCGCGCGAGCTTGTCATAGAGGCGCTGGAGAATGTCGAGGGCGCGGCCCGTGACATCGTGGCCCTGAACGCCGGGCTCGCCATCTATGCCGGCAACAAAGCCGATTCCATTCCCGAAGCCTTAGCGCTAGCATTTGAACTAATTTCCACCGGCGCGGCGCGAGCCAAGCTGGAAGAATTCTGCGCATACACCCGGACATTCCAGAAATGAACGATATTCTTGCGAAGATCCTCGCCGTCAAGGCCGAGGAAGTCGCCGCCGCCCGCCAGATGCGCAGCGAAGCCGAAGTCCTGCGCGAAGCGCAGGCGCGCCAGGACGTGCGCGGTTTCGCCCAAGCCATCGAAGACAAGATTTCGCAGGGCAAGGCCGGCGTCATCGCTGAAATCAAGAAAGCCTCGCCCTCCAAGGGCGTCATCCGCGAGGGCTTTGCGCCCGCCGAAATCGCGGCCACGTACGCCGTGCACGGCGCGGCCTGCCTGTCCGTGCTGACGGACGTGCAGTTCTTCCAGGGCTCGCATGACCACCTTCGCCAGGCGCGGGCCGCGTGCGCGCTGCCCGTGCTGCGCAAGGACTTCGTGATCGACCCCTACCAGATCGTCGCCGCGCGCGCGATGGGCGCCGACTGCGTGCTGCTGATCGTGGCCGCCCTTACGCCCTCGCAATTGCGCGATTACGAAACGCTGGCCATCGAACTGGGCATGGACGTGCTGGTTGAAGTGCATGACGCGCAGGAGCTGGACGTTGCGCTCACGCTCAAGACGCCGCTTCTGGGCATCAACAACCGCAACCTGCGCACCTTCGAGACCAGCCTGCAGACCACGCTGGACCTGTTGCCGCGCATCCCCGCCGGCAAGCGCGTCGTGACCGAAAGCGGCATCCTCAAGCCGGAAGACGTGAAGCTGATGCGCGACCACAAGGTCGATGCCTTTCTGGTGGGCGAAGCATTCATGCGCGCCAAGGACCCGGGCGCCGAGCTGGCGCGTCTGATCGGGTAAAGGCAGGGCGCTGGCAGCGGTTATTTCGGCCGCGCCAGCCCCAATGCGGAAGCGCGCCGGTACACCGTGCTGCGGTGCACGCCCAGCGCGCGCGCCGCGCGGCTGACGCTGCCGCCGTGCGCCTCAAGGGCGCTGCGAATGGCGGCATCGGTCATGGCGTGCAGGTCGGCGGCCGCACCGGCCAGCGCGGGCGTGGACGATGCCGGGCCCGGCGCGGGTATCTCCTGTTTCGCTACGTTCGCTGCACCGCGCAATTCCGCTGGCAGCATGTCGGCATCCACCCTGCCCGCCGGCCCGGCCAGCACATGCAAGGTGCGCAGCACCGACGCCAGCTGACGATAATTGCCCGGCCACGAATACGCCGCAAGGACGGCTTCGATGGCAGGCGGCAGCGCCGGACCCGCGCCCTGCGCGGCCCACAGGTCGCGCAGCAATTCCAGGCGGTCGGCCCGCGCGCGCAAGGGCTCCAGCGTGACGGTGTATTCGGCGATGCGAAAGTACAGGTCGGGCCGCACCGGCGCGTCCGGACCTTCATG
>JAEYVD010000786.1 GCA_023432075.1 Pseudomonadota bacterium
CCGGCGACCCCCAGGACATCTACAAGACCGACGCCAAGGTCAAGGAACTGATTCCCGACGACGCCCACCTGCACCGCTGGCTCAGCATGGCGCGCGAACGCATCAGCTTCCAGGGGCTGCCCGCCCGTATCTGCTGGGTGGGCCTGGGCGCGCGCGCCAAGCTGGGCCTGGCATTCAACGAGATGGTCCGGTCGGGCGAGCTGTCGGCGCCCATCGTCATTGGCCGGGACCACCTGGATTCCGGCTCCGTCGCCAGCCCCAACCGCGAAACCGAGTCCATGCGCGACGGCTCGGACGCCGTGTCCGACTGGCCGCTGCTCAACGCGCTGCTCAACACCGCCAGCGGCGCGACCTGGGTCTCGCTGCATCACGGCGGCGGCGTCGGCATGGGCTTCTCGCAGCATTCCGGCATGGTCATCGTGTGCGACGGCACCGACGCGGCCGCCGAGCGCATCGCCCGGGTGCTGACCAACGATCCGGCCACGGGCGTGATGCGGCACGCGGACGCAGGCTACGAGATCGCCATCGAATGCGCCCGGGAACAGGGCTTGAACCTGCCCATGGTGACCGGCAAGCGCGACTGATCGCACAACAATGATCGCAAGCAGCCGGACAACCGGCGTGGGAGAAGAGGAAATGGAATTGCATGTGAAACCGGGCCACCTGACGCTGGCAGACCTGCGGCGCGCCTATCGGCAACCCGTGCGCCTGACGCTGGATCCCGGCGCCGCGCAGGGCATCGACGCCAGCGTGGCCACGGTTGAACGCATCATCGCCGAAGGCCGCACGGTCTACGGCATCAATACCGGCTTTGGCCTCTTGGCCTCCACCAAAATCGCGCGCGAGGACCTGCAGGCCTTGCAGACTTCGCTGGTGCGTTCGCATGCCGCCGGCGTGGGCGACGCGCTGGACGACGCGATGGTGCGCCTCATCATGGTGCTGAAGATCAACAGCCTGGCCCGTGGTTACTCCGGTATTCGCCGCCACGTCATCGACAGCCTGATCGCGCTGGTCAACGCGGGCGTCTATCCCCACATTCCCCTCAAGGGTTCGGTGGGTGCCTCGGGCGACCTCGCCCCGCTTGCCCATATGTCGATGGTGCTGCTGGGCGAAAGCCAGGCGCGTTATCAAGGCGAATGGCTGCCCGCGCGCGACGCTCTGGCGCGCGCCGGCCTGGCGCCGCTGACGCTTGCGGCCAAGGAAGGGCTCGCGCTTCTGAACGGCACCCAGGTGTCGACCGCGTTTGCCCTGCGCGGTCTGTTCGAGGCCGAAGACATGATGGCGGCCGGCCTTGTCTGCGGCAGCCTCAGCGTCGAAGCCATGCTGGGCTCGCGCACGCCGTTCGATGCCCGCATTCACGCCGCGCGCGGCCAAACCGGCCAGATCGACGTGGCCGCCGTCTACCGCGGCCTGCTGGGCGAGGACAGCGAAGTCGGCCATTCCCACGCCGACTGCGGCAAGGTGCAAGACCCCTACTCCCTTCGTTGCCAACCCCAGGTCATGGGCGCCTGCCTCACGCAGATCCGCCAGGCGGCGCAGGTGCTCCAGATCGAAGCCAACGCCGTGTCCGACAATCCCCTGGTGTTCGTCGAACAAGGCGACGTCATTTCGGGCGGCAACTTCCATGCGGAACCCGTGGCCCTGGTCGCCGACAACCTGGCGCTGGCGCTGGCCGAGATCGGCGCCCTGTCGGAACGGCGCATCGCGCTGATGATGGACAAGCACATGTCGCAATTGCCGCCGTTCCTGGTCCGCAAGGGCGGCGTGAACTCCGGCTTCATGATCGCCCAGGTGACGGCCGCGGCACTGGCCAGCGACAACAAGGCCTTGGCGCATCCGGCCAGCGTAGACAGCATGCCCACCTCGGCCAACCAGGAAGACCACGTCTCGATGGCGCCCAACGCGGGCAAGCGCCTGTGGGCCATGGCCGACAACGTGCGCGACATCCTGGCCATCGAATGGCTGGGCGCGTGCCAGGGGCTGGATTTCCGCGAGGGGCTCAAGACCTCTCCGCAACTGGAACAGGCGCGCCGTGCGCTGCGCGAAAAAGTGCCCCACTACGAAGAAGACCGCTTCTTCGCGCCCGACATCGCCGCGGCCAGCGGACTGCTTGCCGCGCAAGTCATGAACGGCCTGATGCCCCCGGGCCTTTTGCCCAGCCTGTGATGCCGTCCGAGGCGGCCGGATGACGCCCGCCGCCATTGCCACGCCGCGTGCACGCGCCCACCAGAAGGCGCCCCGCGCGGCGGTTGATGCCGAACGTCCAAGGGAACACGAGAGAGACACAATGCAAGCAACCAAGCAGTCCGACGCACCGGCCCCCGCGCAGGCGCTCACACGGGGCCTGAATGCCCGGCACATCCGCTTCATGGCATTGGGATCGGCCATCGGCACGGGGCTCTTCTACGGATCGGCCAAGGCGATCCAGGCGGCCGGGCCGTCGGTGCTGCTGGCCTACCTGGTCGCGGGCGCCGCCGTGTACATGGTGATGCGCGCCCTCGGAGAAATGGCGGTCCGCAATCCGGTATCCGGCTCGTTCGGCCACTACGCCACGCAATACTTGGGCCCGCTCGCGGGCTTTCTCACCGGTTGGACCTACGCGTTCGAGATGATCATCGTCTGTCTGGCCGACATCACCGCGTTCGGGCTGTACATGGGCTTCTGGTATCCCGACGTTCCGCGCTGGATCTGGGTCCTGTCCATCGTCTGCTTCATCGGCGCCATCAACCTGCTGTCCGTCAAGGTGTTCGGCGAACTGGAGTTCTGGCTGTCGCTGCTGAAAGTCAGCGCCATCATTGCGATGATTGCGGGCGGCTTGGGCATCATGCTGTTTGGCCTGGGACTGGGCGCGGACAGCGCTGCGACCGGCGTGCACAACCTCTGGGCGCACGGCGGCTTCATGCCTAATGGCGTGGGCGGGCTGATTGCGTCGCTGGCCGTGGTGGTGTTCGCGTTTGGCGGCATCGAGATCATCGGCATCACCGCCGGCGAAGCCAAGGACCCGGGCCGCACCATTCCCCGCGCCATCAACGCCGTCCCGATGCGCATCCTGCTCTTCTACGTGCTGACGCTTTTCGTGCTGATGTCCATCTTCCCGTGTACGCAGATCGGCAGCGAAGGCAGTCCGTTCGTGCAGATCTTCGACAGCCTGGGCATCGGCTCGGCGGCCACCATCCTGAATATCGTCGTCATCTCCGCGGCCGTGTCGGCCATCAACAGCGACATCTTCGGCGCGGGCCGCATGCTGTATGGGATGGCGCAGCAAGGCCAGGCGCCGCGCGGCTTTGCCTCGGTCTCGGGCAACGGCGTGCCGTGGATGACGGTGGTGGTCATGTCCGTGGCGTTGCTGGTCGGCGTGTTGCTGAACTATCTGATCCCGGAGAATGTGTTCCTGCTCATCGC
>JAEYVD010000799.1 GCA_023432075.1 Pseudomonadota bacterium
CTGCTGATCATCGTAGCCAAGTCCTGGCTGGATAACATTGTTATTAATAAAAATCGTCGATATGATCAGTGGCATCGAACCACCGCCCAGCCCTATGTCCACCCCCTCCCCTCGCGCCGACCGCAACGAACGACTCAGCGCCCTGCGCCGGCAGATCATCCTGGATGCCGCGCAGCGCGTGTTCGAGCGCGATGGTCTCGAAAAAACGACGATCCGGGCGATCGCCAAGGAGGCCGGATGCACCACGGGCGCCATCTACCCCTGGTTCGCGGGCAAGGAAGCGCTGTATGGCGAATTGCTGGACGAATCGCTGCAGCGGCTGCACGTGCATCTGGAGCAGGCGGGACAGGCCGCGGCGCCGCAGGCGGCCGCGCGTGGCGTGATCCGCGCGTTCTTCGGGTATTACGCCGAGCGGCGCACGGACTTTTCCCTGGGTCTGTATCTGTTCCAGGGACTCGGGCCGCGCGGGCTGGGCCGCGACATGGACGAAAAGCTCAACACCCGGCTGCGGCAATCCATCGATCTCATCGGCCAGGCGCTGTCGCGCACGAAGGGCTGGCGGGACGAGGCCGTGCAGGCCGAACAGATGAACGTGTTCACCTACCTGATGGGGCTGTTGCTGCTGCTGCACACGCGCCGTCTCAAATCCCTGGGCCAGCAGGCCGACGCGCTGCTGGACAACTACTGCCTCGCCCTGGAACAACGATGACCGCAACCGCCCTCGCCGCCGACGCCCGCGCGCCGCTGATCAGCCTTGCCGAGTTTCACGTGCTGCTGGCAGACCAGCACCCGTTCTCGATGCTTCTGGGAATCGACGTGCTGCACATCGGCCGCGGCACGGCGCACGCGGTGCTGCCCGCGCGTGACACGCATCAGCGGCTGGGCGGCATCGTGGCCGGGCCGATGCTGATGGGGCTTGCCGACCTGGCCATGTATGCGGCGGTCGTGGGCGCCACCGGCCAGGCGCATGCGGTCACGGCCAGCCTGACCATCAACTTCCTGCGCAAAAGCCCGGCGGGCGCCATTCATGCTCATGCCCGCCTGTTGAAGGTGGGCCGCCTTTCCGCGGGAGAAGTCGTGCTGACGGGAGAAGGCTCGGACGAGCCGGTCGCCCATATCGTGAGCACGTGGTCGGTGCCCAAGCCATGAGTCCGCGCGTCAGCATCGTCGGCATGGGCAGGATCGGCACGCTGGCTGCGCGTCGGCTGCTGGCCGCCGATCCCGACATTGCGCTGACGCTTTATGACATCGAGGCGGACCGCTGCGAGGCCTTCCGCGGCAACGCGACGCTGGCGACCTCGGCACGCGAAGCGCTGGCCGAGTCCGACACCATCGTGCTGGCCCTGCCCCGGGAACGCGAGATCGACCGCACGCTGGAGCGTTTCAGCGACGGGCAGGTCACCGCGCCCATCGCCGGCAAGCTGATCATCGACCTGGATCCGCCGCCGGCCGACCGGATGCGGCAGCTGGACCGGGCCATTGCATGCGCGGGCGGGCGCTACACCTGCACGCCGCTGCAGGCCGGCGCGGCGGCTGGCGCCGAGGCCCGCCTACTGGATGCGCTGAACCGTCCGGCCTGACACGTGCAGCCGCTCGACGGCCGCCACGCACAAGACCAGCCACCCGAGGCTGACGGCGAACCCGGCCACGACGTCGCTGGCGAAATGCACCTGCAGGAGGATGCGGCTCAGGCCAATGGCCATGATGAGCGCAGCCATGAACGCCACGCAGGGCAGGCGCCACGCGGGCGGGGCAAAGCGCCACATCAGGTAGCAGGCCGTGCCGTACACGGCCATCGCCGCGGACGCGTGGCCACTGGGAAAACTCCAGCCGGTCGCCATGGCGTAGCCGTGGTCGTGATCCGGGCGCACGCGTTCGAACGTGTGTTTGAAAATCCAGTTGAGCGCCCCGTTCAGGCCGGTCGCGATGGCGCAAAAGAGCGCGAGCTGCCACAGCCCGCGCCATAACAGTGCGATCGTCATCAGCACGGCAACGACCGTGAGCAGGTTGCGGTCGCCCAGGTACGTGATCCAGGACAGCAGCCACAACATCGATGTGGACATGGACATGCTGAGCGCATCGGCCAGTGCGCTATCGAACGCCACCACAGCGCCCCGGCGCTCGACGGCCAGGGCCAGCATGAGGAACAGGACGAAGGACACGGCGGCGGTGCCGGCGAACAGCGCGGCACGGCCATTCACGGACAGCCGGCCATGGCACCGCATGAACAGCAGCGCCGCGCCGCCGGCCAGAAGCGGCAGCGCGATAAACAACGAGAGGGCATGGGCCGCGGCCCATGCCGCGTAGACATCGGTCATGTGTGCGCCATCAAAAAGAAAATCGCGCGGCGTGCGCGCGCACTGCTACAGCGAGACCAGCGTCTTGTCGGCGGGTGCGAATGCGTGCGCGCCCGCCGCATAGTCCCACCGCTCTACGTGGCAAACCAGCTGGCCGTCCTCTTCGGTGCGGGTGATCACGCCCAGCGAATTGGGCACGCTGCCCCGGACGCGGTGCGAACAGGTCGTTCCGGCCTGGACGATCCAGCCCGCCGGCCCCGTCGGCGCGGTCAGCGGCAGCACGTAGGGCAAGTGTATGTGACCGCCCAGCACCAGGTCGACGCCCGCCTGCGCCCAGGCCGCGAGCGCGCGCTCACGGCCGATCAGCAAGTTGGACAGGTCGGATTCGACCTTGGCGCGCACCGGGTGGTGCGCCACGCCGCTCCGAAGCTGCCCCGGCCGGGCCTGGCGCAGCCGCTGGGCGACACGGGCGATCTGGACGTCGGAGATCTCGCCGTCCTTGCGGCGTTTGGGCCGCGTGGTGTTCACGCCGATGGCCAGCACGCCTTCGTTTTCGAACACGGGTTCAAGGATTGGTCCGAGCGCACGCTTGTAGTTGCCGTACGGATTGAGCGCCCGTAGAAAGACGTTGAACAGCGGGATGTCGTGATTGCCGGGCACGGCCAGCACCGGCAGCGCCAGGCGCTCGATGAACCGACGGGCGGCGGCGAACTGGCTGCGGCGCGCACGCTGGGTGATATCGCCGCTGAGCACCACGAGATCGGGCGACAGCTGCCGCGCCAGGTCCAGCACGGCTTCGACGACCGCCTTGCGCTCGGTGCCGAAATGGGTATCGGACAGATGCAGGATCCGCGTCATGAGCGGTCCAGGAGCTCGGGATCCGCAGGCACCACCAGGGGCAGGCGATCGCTCGCCACCTTGAATTCGAGCGGCGTATCCATCCAGGAGATTTCGCCGTCCATCGCCACCTTGACCCGGCGGCGACCACGCACGCCCACCGTGAGCTTGTCGAACGCGAAATTGATCACGTTCTCGGCCTCGCCCAGCCGGCTTAGCAGGCCCCGCACCAGCAGGCCATAGAGCGCCAGCGTGCCGACGGGCCGCGCCGCCATGGCGACCAGTTGGTTCCGATCGAGCCCGTCGTTTTCGATGCCGATATGTTCAAGCTGCAGTTTGTTGTTGCCCACCACCAGCGTCGGCGACGTCAAGCTGCGGGACTTGCCCTCGAATTCGAGCTGCAGGCCAAGCTGGCGCGGTTCACGCCACAGCGTGACCAGGCCCGACCACAGAGCGACCCAGCGCCGGCGCCCGTAGCGCTGCTTGTAGGCTTCGCGGTCTTCCAGCAATTGCGGATACAGGCCAAGGCTGGCGTTCACGAGGAACAGGCGGCCGTTCAGCAGGCCGACCTGCACCGGCCGGATGGTGCCTTGCAGGAACCCGCGCAGCGCCACGTCCGTCTCTTGCGAGATGCCGTAGGTGCGGCCGAAATAATTGAAGGTGCCTTGGGGCAGGATGCCGAAAGGCACGCCCTGTCCCAGCACCGCGCCCGCCACGGCATTGAGCGTGCCATCGCCGCCCGCGGCGATGACGACGCCCTGCTCGTCCTGCGCGCGCTTGACCGCCTGGCGCGCCACGTCCGTCAGCCGCGACGGATCGTCGACCGGCATGAGTTCGTAGCGCCGCCCGGCCTCGTCGAGGATTGTCCGGATGGTGTCCTGCAAGACCTGCGCGTCGCCGCGCCCCGATCCTTTATTGAGGACGATGAATAGGGGTTCTGTTCCCGTGAGGGGTCGAGCCGCTGTTGCCGGGCTCTGCTCGGATGGCGTCATGCGACAAACATACCCTAAGCGGGCAAAGCGCCGCAAGACGCCGCGAAGCACACGCACGCACGCTTTGTAAGCAAGCGTGCGTGCGTCCGCTCAACGCCCGATGGCGTAGGCCTGCATCAGGCGCGGCGTCGCGGCCGCGTGCAGCAGTCCGTCCGGATCTCGCGAGGCCGCGGTCAGCCGGCCGACCGACCATTCGGGCACTTCCTCGATCTGGTGCCCGCGCTGGCGCAGCGCCTCGATGACCTCCGCGCCGAAGCTGGCCTCCAGCGCCAGGTGGCCCGGCTTGCGGTCACGCGGATAGAACGAGGTGGGAAAGTGCATGGTGTGCGACATGGGCAGGTCGATGGCTTCCTGCAGGTTCAGGCCGTGATGCACGTGACGCAGGAAGAACAGGAGCTGCCATTGCTCCTGCTGGTCGCCGCCCGGCGTGCCGAACGCCAGGTAGGGCTTGCCATCGCGCAGCGCCAGCGACGGGGTCAGCGTGGTGCGCGGACGCTTGCCCGGCGCCAGCGTGCCGGGCAGGCCTTCTTCCAGCCAGAACATCTGGGCGCGGGTGTTCAGGCCGAAACCCAGTTCGGGGATGACCGGCGAGGACTGGAACCAGCCGCCCGACGGCGTGGCCGAGATCATGTTGCCCCAGCGGTCGATCACGTCCACGTGCGTGGTGTCGCCGCGCTTGGCCGAGGCGCGCATGTCGGCAAGCGTCGGTTCGTTCGTGGCGCTGCCGGGCGCGGTGACCGGCGACAGCCGTTCCAGGGTGTCCATGACCCGCGCCACCTGCGCCTCGAAGCTGGGCACCTGGCCGGGCAGCAGGTCACGCGACGCGCCCTCCCCGATCAGCTGGCGGCGTTCGGCGTTGTACGCGTCGGACAGCAGATGGGCCAGCGGCACGTCGATGAAGGCGGGGTCGCCGTAATACGCTTCGCGGTCGGCAAAGGCGAGCTTCATGGCCTCGGTGACGCGATGGATGAAGTCGGCACTGGTGGGGCCGACGCCTGCCAGGTCCATGTCCTTCAGGATGGCGAGGGTCTGCAGGAAGACCGGCCCCTGGCTCCAGGCGCCCGCCTTGGCGACCGTGTAGCCGTGATAGTCGTAGGTCACTGGCTTGTCGTAGCTGGCGGACCAGCCGGCCAGATCGTGAGCGGTGATGACGCCGCGGTGGGTCGTGCCGCTTTCGTCCATGACGTCGGTGTTGCGGGCGAAGCGGTCGATCTCCTCGGCGATAAAGCCGCGGTAGAACGCGTCGCGCGCGGCCTCGATCTGGCGGTCGCGGTCGGCGCCGGCGCCTTCGGCGGCTTTAAGGACGCGGGTCCAGGTGCGGGCCAGCGCCGGATTGCGAAACAGCTTGCGGGCCTGCGGCACCTGCCCGCCCGGCACGTAGACCTGGGCGGTCGTCGGCCAGTGCGTCTCGAAGAAGTCTTTCAGGCCGGCGATGGTGTTGGAGATGCGCGGCATCAGCGCATGGCCGTGCTCTGCGTAATAGATGGCGGGCTCAAGCACGTCGCGCACCCGCATCGTGCCGTGGTCGCGCAGCAGCAGCATCCAGGCGTCGAACGCGCCCGGAATCACGGTCGCGAGCAGGCCGTTGCCGGGGATGAGCTTCAGCCCTTCGGCGCGGTAGCGTTCGAGCGTGGCGGCGGCGGGCGCGGTGCCCTGTCCGCACAACACTTCAACCTTGCCGGTGCGGGCGGAATAGAACACGGCGGGCACTTCGCCGGCCGGGCCAACCAGATGGGGCTCGACCACCTGCAGCACGAACGCCGAGGCAACGCAGGCATCGAACGCATTGCCGCCGCGCTCCAGCAGCGACATGCCAGCCGCGCTGGCCAGCCAATGGGTGGACGTCACGACACCGAAGGTGCCGAGGATTTCCGGGCGAGTCGTAAACATGGTGA
>JAEYVD010000854.1 GCA_023432075.1 Pseudomonadota bacterium
GCTGCGGCGCATCCGCTGACGCAAACAACCGATAAGCCTGCATCGCATCCTGCATCGGCAGCACCCGATTCGCCAAGGCCGTATCGCGAGCACTCCATCCCGTGACGCCGCCAATCGCCACCGCCACAACCAGACTAGCCGCCATCGCCATCCGCCGCCGTGTGCGAACTCTTAGCCCCGCGCGCACCGCAGCAGGATCCAACGCAGGATTAACCGGCAAACTATCCCCGCCGGCCCCTTCCCGCAGCCGCTGCGCATCCCGCCGCCAAGCCTCCAGCTCCTGCGCCTCATCAGGATGCGCCCGTAAATACGCCTGCAACTCCTGCAACTGCGACGGATCCAACTGTCCGTCCACATACGCATTACGCGTCAGATCATCGATAGCGCGTTCTTTCATTTCAATATCCTCAGACGAGCCTCGCCGGCCTGTCCCTCATGCAATTCACGCAAGGCACTGCGCGCGCGGGACAGGCGCGACATGACGGTGCCTAGCGGTACGTCTAAAACATCCGCGACGGCCTTGTAGCTCATGCCTTCCACGCTGACGAGCCACAGCAGCGTGCGCTGCGCCTCGGGCAGGCGTTCGAAGACATCCAGGGAAGATCGCGCGATGACTTCGCGCTCGGCCGACGGCGCGGCGGCGTCGGACCCGGCAAACCAGGACAGCAGCCGCGAGTAGCGGCGCGAGCGGCGTTGGGCGTCCAGGAACTGGCGGTACAGGATGGTGAAGAGCCACGCGCGCACGTCGCCTTGCGGACGGCGGCCGCGCCAGCGGGTGAGCGCTCTTTCCAAGGTGGATTGCACCAGGTCGTCGGCCGCGACCGCATCGCGCGTGAGGCGCAGCGCAAAACGCCGCAGGCGCGGCAGTAGCTGGCGCAGCACGGCGTCGGAGAGTTCTTCCGTTGGCATCTCGTCGTCGGGGGATGCCGGCGCGTCGGGCGGCACGCGGACCGGTTGAATCATGGCGGGTTCCTGGGACAGGCCTGCGCAACCAGCTTACAGGTCAATGCAGTAAGACGCCGCTCCGGCGGGTTTATTCCATCGCGGAATAATTTTTTGGGGGCGGCGTCCTACAGGGGTATTCATCGCCCCATGGGCAAGGAGCCTTATGCAACCAGGATCTGACCGTAAAGGCCCGCCGCCGGGTCAAACGCCACCGGGAAGCCAGCCGCCGGGCCGCCTGCCCACGAATCGCCAACCGACGGGTGCGCGGCACCAAGACGGCGAGTCGCCCGAAGACCGGCCCCAGAAGCCTCGGCCGCTCACCACCGCGCAAATCCTCCTTCGCCTCACCGCAATCGGCGCCATCGTGCTCGCCTCTGGCGCCGCGTTCGCCTACGTGGGCGGCTGGCTCGACCCGCAGCGCCTGACGCCCGACCGCATCGTGAACGCCCTGGAAGCCAACAGCGGCGTCCACGAGGGCTTTCGGCGCAACCACGCTAAAGGCGTCTGTGTCATCGGCCGCTTTGAAAGCAGCGGCGCCGCGCACGACTTATCCACTGCGTCGGTGTTCGCGCCGGGCAGCACGCCGGTGGTGGGACGGCTGGCGCTGCCCGGCGGCAATCCTTACGCATCGGACTCCAGCGTCCCGATCCGCAGCTTTGCCTTAATGTTCACGTCCGCCAACGGCGAGCAATGGCGAACCGGCATGAACAGCATGCCGGTGTTTCCGCTGTCGACACCGCAGGCGTTCTACGATCAGCAGCTGGCCGGCCGGCCCGATCCCAAGACGGGCAAGCCCGATCCGCAGCGCATGCAGGCCTTCTTCGCGGCGCATCCTGAAGCGGCGGCGTTCCTCGCGTGGGCCAAGACCGCCAAGCCTTCAGCCAGCTACGCCACCGAAGACTATTACGGCCTGAACGCGTTCTACCTGATCGATGGAAATGGAAAGCGGCAGCCGGTGCGCTGGCAGTTGGCGCCGTTGGACGCGGCGGCGGCGCCTCTCGCGCAGTCGGGACACGATGCGGACTATCTGCAAGCCGATCTGCAACAGCGCCTGACGCAAGGGCCGTTGCAGTGGCGTTTGCTGCTCACGCTGGGCCAGCCCGGCGATTCCACCAGCGACGCAACCCGCCAGTGGCCCGCAGACCGGCCGACTGTCGACGCCGGCACCTTGGTAATAACCAGCAGCGCACCGCAAAGCGATGGTCCCTGTCGCGATGTGAACTACGACCCGACGGTGTTGCCGCAAGGCATTGCTGTTTCCGACGATCCGCTGCTGGCTGCGCGATCCGCGGCCTATGCGACCTCTTATGAACGTCGCACGGGCGAAGGGCCGCCTCAGGCCGCCGCTGCGTCATCCCATTCGACCCAACCGGAGCGCGCCCAATGATCTCGTCGCCTAATCAAACCCGCCGGCCGCCCGCCACGTTCAGCCTATTCGCACGCGTGCTGCATTGGTCGATGGCGGCCGGCATACTCGCGATGCTGTTCATCGGCGTGGGCATGGTGGCGTCGGTGTCCGAGCGGCATCAATGGCTGGTGCAGATCCATAAGCCGTTGGGCTTGGCGCTGCTGGCGCTGGTGTGCATACGGCTGGCCAGACGCGCGTTCAAGGGCACGCCTGCGTTGCCGGCGGATCTGCCGGCCTGGCAACGTCATGCGGCGTTGGCCTCTCATGTCCTGCTGTACGCGCTGATGTTCGTGATGCCGCTGATCGGCTGGGCGATGCTGTCGGCGGGTGGCTATCCGGTCGTGGCGGGCGGTTGGCAGTTGCCGCCCATTGCGCCTGCGGATGCGGCGCTGTTCAGTTGGCTGCGGGGTGCGCATCGCTATCTGGCATTCCTGCTGTTCGCGACGGTGCTGCTGCATCTGGCCGCGGCGTTGTTTCATGGCTGGGTGCGGCGGGATGGCGTGCTGGAATCGATGACGCGCGGGAGCTAAGGGGCGTCGCGGCCATCAGCCCAAAGCCGGGCAGGTCTCCGATCTGCCGGGCTTACTTAATTCACCGACAGACGGCTCGGAAGCTCCCTTCTTGCTAGCACGCCATTCAGGAAAGCACGGCGGCGCAGGCATCCGCCAAGTCATCGAAATGATGCAACAGAACACCCGGCTTGAGCTCGGCGGCGGGCACTTCTGAATAGCCGAAGTCGCAGCCGGTGTTGGGCTTTGGCGCCCGCTCGAGGTGCGCGGGGCGCTCATCACGCGCGAGAGATCCAGTTGCCATGCAGTCCCTGGGGCACGCGCTGGGGTATCTCGATCACTGCAACGGGCGCCTCTTCGATCCGGCGCGCATCGAGCAGTACCAGGTTGCTGGTGCGGCGCGCGGGATCGTAAGTGAAGGCTGCCAGGTAGCCATCGTCCTCTGCACCGCTAGCAGGCCGTGGCACGTAGGCCGCCTCCCCCACGATCTGGTTGCCCAGGTCATGGCGGGTGTACTGGCCGGTCTCTGTGTCCAGCTTGAGCACCGCATTGAACACCGCCGATGGCGGATTGGCCTGTTTGAATGACGAAGTCAACGTAGGCATATAGACGAAGCGAGTGGGCAGCGCTTCGCGCAGGTGATTGACGCGCGGAAATTCGGTGATCTCGTCCGAGAAGCTGGCAACCTTGAAGCTGCGGCCCGCTGGATCAATGTGCAAGCGCTTGAATGTGGGCGTGGGGCCATTCGCCAATGCAAATTTTTCGTGGTGTACATAGTCCACGACGATTTGCTGCCCGCGCTCGAAGCCGTTGGCAAAGTGGAAGACAAAAAAGGGATCGCCTTCAATCCAGAGAGGAGTGCCGCCGTCCAGCGGCAGCAACGCGATACGCATGCCCAGGTCGGGGCGCCATTGCAGCATCGACTGGCCGGCCTTGGCTGCCTGGACATCGAACACCGCCGGCCCGGCGATGAGGACCACGTAATGCTCAGTCAGGATGAAGTCATGAATCATCGTGGGCATGGGAAGTTCCACGGACCTCGTGTCTACCAGTACGCCTGACGCGTTGATGCGATGAAACTTCACCGTGGGCGTGCGCCAGCTGTATTCCAACGCGTAGAGATCGCCGGTGCGTGGGTGGCGTCGGTTGTGAGCCCCCAGCCGCAGCGGTTCGGTGCCGCCCGCGGTCCATTGCCCAAGCGTGTCCAGTTCCGCGGTTATCTCATAGCTGGTTGTGGCCTCGTTCAGTGCAATCAGCCGGCCGCCATGCTGGATGATGTTGACGAAAGCGCCGTTCTTGATTGGCGACGGCACTTCACCCGGGAGGAATACGTCCGGATTGACGCGCACGGGATGCGCGAAGCTGCCGAAGACCGCTTTGCCGGCGCGGCGCTCGACCGCCAGGCTTTGCGTATTCACGAAGCGGTTGCGGTAGCGGGCCTTTCCGTCCTCGATGAACACAGCGTGGATCATGCCGTCGCCGTCGAGCGGATAGGTGTAGCCGATGGGCTTGAATTCCGGGTTGGGTCCGTTGCGCATGTAGACCCCGCGCAAGTCGGCAGGAATTCGCCCGGAAGTCACCCGCAGATCGCGAGCGTCGACCTCGCGCAGTACCGGGAGGAAGTTACCGCTCAAGTGCGGATCATCGTCAATCCAAGGCACGTCCACCGGCTCGGCGGCCCGGGCCAACGGCCACAGTGCATGGCTGCCAATGAGCGCCGCGCCACAGGCGGTCAGACGGTGAAACGAGCGGCGGGAAAGGTGAAGCGACATGGTGGACACCTCGCTAGAGGGATACGGCGCGTGCTGGAGGCGCTGCTCCACGTCAGCGCCGATGCGTCAGGGTAACCGCCTCACGGTACGGCGCGTTCAAACAATTGCCGTACTCAATATTGGGTATTACCAAACTGCCTTTTGGGAAGACAGCGCGTCTTTGCATGACTGCGCGTAGCGGCGGGATGCCGTCAGTGCGGCTTCCAGCTAATTCCATCCGTTGACCGGTACTCGGGCTGCCCGGTGCAGCACCCGCCCGCGCCGAAGGCCTGGCGCCCAATGAACGCCGTGACATGGCCTCTTTCCGCGGTGAGCGATTGGCGGATGCATGACGTGGGGAGCGGATAGGGATCACCCTCCAGGACCAACGTCCAGCTGACGTTTTCGCCTTCGGCGGCGTCAACCCGATAGACCTTGCAGTTGTGGACGAGCAGGTGAATGGGCTTGCCAGCCAGTACGCCCTTGAACTGATGTTCAGCCGGCGCTTCACGCGTGGCGATCGTTTCAGCGGTGAGCTTCGACCCAGCCGGCGGTGGCGGCAGTGACGGCTCGCATGCAGCAAGCAGGCTGGTCGCGCATAGCGTCATTGCAATGCGGCGGGCGGAATGCTTCAGCGATGGTGTCGTTATCTTGGTTGCCATACTCGCTCCTTGGGCGACATCTTAGGCCTCAAATACCAAAGTCACGCCAGGCCGACGGCCGCAAAGCGAAGAACCCATCCCAAAGCCGCCCGCATCATCGAAGCCGACACGTTCCGCCTTCGCCCCTATAATGGGAACAATTCCCATTAACAAAACCTGTCCGATGTCCGCCAAGCCCAGCGCCAGCCTCGACGCCGGTATCTCGACGATTTACCGTGACCATCACCCCTGGCTGCACGGCTGGCTGCGCCTGAAACTCGGCGACGCCCATCGTGCGGCGGATCTGGCGCAGGACACGTTTGTCCGCCTGCTCTCGGCAAATTCCAGCAACCAGACCGAAACCGCGCTGCGCGAACCGCGCGCTTACTTGCGCACCATTGCCAACCGTCTGCTGGTGGACCATTGGCGCCGCCAGGAAATCGAACGCAATTATCTGGCGGTGTTGCAAACCTATCCCCAGCAGCATTGGCCGTCCGAAGAGTCGCGGCTGCTGATTCTGGAATCGCTGGAGCAGATCGCGCAGATGCTGGACCGGTTGAAGCCCGCAGTGCGCGAGGTGTTCCTGCTGGCGCAGATGGAGGGCCATACCTGCCCGCAGATCGCGCGGCAGGTGGGCAAGTCGGTGGCGACGGTGGAGCGCTATCTGGCGCAGGCGCTGCAACACTGCTATCGCCTGGTTTATGAGTGCTGATCGCGTTGCGTCCGCTCAGCCCGGCGCGGGTGCGGATGCCTCCCTAAAAAACGCGGGGGATGCGGCGGTGCTTGATGCCGCCATCCGTTGGCGCATCAAGCTGCAATACAACACGGCGGACGCGTCCGCTTGGCGGGCCTTTGATGCGTGGTTGGGCGCGAACCCGGCGCATGCGGTGGTCTGGGAGCGCTTGCAGGCCTTGAGCGCGCGGTTGCAGCGCCCGGCGATGGACATGCCGCCGCAAGCCGCGGCGCGAATTCTTCGGCAGACGGGGACGGCGCAGACGCTGCGCTCGCGGCGCAAGGCGTTGATGTCACTGGGCGTGCTGGCGGCGGGCGGCTGGATGGTGTGGCAGGCGCGCGATGCGCAGTTGGTTCAGCATGCGCTGGCGGATGTGGCCACGGCGCGTGGGGAGCGGCGCCGCGTTGTGCTGCCGGACGGCGGCACGCTGGTGTTGAACACGGATACGGCGGTCAATATCCGTTATGGCGATCAAGCGCGACGGATCACGTTGCTGGCCGGCGAGGTCTATCTGATCTCCGGCAGCGACCCGCTGTCGCGTCCGCTGTTTGTGGAAACGCGCGATGGCCAGGCGCGGGCGTTGGGGACGCGCTATCGGGTGCGTCAGTGCGACGAGGTCAGTGAAGTGTCGGTGGACGAAGGCAAGGTTGCCATGCTGCCGCGCGATGGCGGCGACG
>JAEYVD010000871.1 GCA_023432075.1 Pseudomonadota bacterium
TCGATCACGTCCGCCACGTCCTTGTAGTCGGGGATCTTGTCGAAGTTCAGGTACTGGTAGATCTGGTCGCCGCTCTTGTTGATGACGCCCATGTCGGCCATGTACTCGTCCTTGGTCGGGATGCGGCCAAGCTTCGAGCAGATCGCGGCCAGTTCGGCCGAGCCCAGATACACGTTGGTGTTCTTGCCCAGGCGGTTCGGGAAGTTGCGGGTGCTGGTCGACATGACCGTCGCGCCTTCGCGGACCTGCGCCTGGTTGCCCATGCACAGCGAGCAGCCCGGCATTTCGGTGCGGGCGCCGGCCGTGCCGAACACGCCGTAGTGGCCTTCCTCGGTCAGTTGCGTGGCGTCCATCTTGGTCGGAGGAGCGACCCACAGCTTGACCGGGATGTCGCGCTTGCCTTCCAGCAGCTTGGACGCCGCGCGGAAGTGGCCGATGTTGGTCATGCAGCTGCCGATGAACACTTCGTCGATCTTGGCGCCGGCGACTTCCGACAGCGTCTTCACGTCGTCGGGGTCGTTCGGGCAGGCGACGATGGGTTCATGCACGTCGGCCAGGTCGATCTCGATGACTGCGGCGTATTCGGCGTCGGCATCCGGCTCCAGCAGCTTGGGGTCGGCCAGCCAGGCTTCCATCGCCTTGATGCGGCGGCCCAGCGTGCGCTCGTCTTCGTAGCCGTTGGCGATCATCCACTTGAGCATCACGATGTTGCTGTTGATGTACTCGATGATCGGTTCCTTGTTCAGGCGCACCGAGCAGCCGGCGGCCGAACGTTCGGCGGAAGCGTCCGACAGTTCAAAGGCTTGTTCGACCTTCAGGTCGGGCAGGCCTTCGATTTCCAGGATGCGGCCGGAGAAGATGTTCTTCTTGCCTTGCTTGGCAACCGTCAGCAGGCCTTGCTTGATGGCGTACAGCGGAATGGCGTTGACCAGGTCGCGCAGGGTGACGCCGGGCTGCAGCTTGCCCTTGAAGCGCACCAGCACCGATTCCGGCATGTCCAGCGGCATGACGCCCGTGGCGGCGGCAAAGGCCACCAGGCCCGAGCCGGCCGGGAACGAGATGCCGATGGGAAAGCGCGTGTGCGAGTCGCCGCCGGTGCCGACGGTGTCGGGCAGCAGCATGCGGTTCAGCCACGAGTGGATGACGCCGTCGCCCGGACGCAGCGACACGCCGCCACGGGTGCTGATGAATTCCGGCAGCGTGTGGTGCGTCTTGACGTCCACGGGCTTGGGGTAGGCGGCGGTGTGGCAGAACGACTGCATCACCAGGTCGGACGAGAAGCCCAGGCAGGCCAGGTCCTTCAGTTCGTCGCGGGTCATGGGGCCGGTGGTGTCCTGGCTGCCGACCGAGGTCATCTTCGGTTCGCAGTAGGGGCCCGGGCGGATGCCGCGGCCTTCCGGCAGACCGCAGGCGCGGCCGACCATCTTCTGGGCCAGCGTGAAACCGCGGCCGGAGTCGACCGGATCCTTGGGCAGGCGGAACAGCGTCGAGGGCGGCAGACCCAGGGCTTCACGGGCCTTGGCGGTCAGGCCGCGGCCGATGATCAGCGGAATGCGGCCGCCGGCGCGCACTTCGTCGAACAGCACGTCGGACTTGACTTCGAATTCGGCGATGACTTCACCGTTCTTGATCGCTTTGCCTTCGTAGGGGCGCAGCTCGACCACGTCGCCCATTTCCATCTTGGACACGTCCAGCTCGATCGGCAGGGCGCCGGCGTCTTCCATCGTGTTGTAGAAGATCGGGGCGATCTTGTTGCCCAGGCACACGCCGCCAAAGCGCTTGTTCGGCACGAAGGGGATGTCTTCGCCCGTGAACCACAGCACCGAGTTGGTGGCCGACTTGCGCGACGAACCCGTGCCGACCACGTCGCCCACGTAGGCGACCAGGTGGCCCTTTTCCTTCAGGGATTCGATGAACTTGACCGGGCCGCGCTTGCCGTCTTCTTCCGGTTCGAACGCGGCGCCGTCGCGCTTGTTCTTGAGCATCGCCAGGGCGTGCATCGGGATGTCGGGGCGGGTGGTGGCGTCGGGGGCGGGCGACAGGTCGTCGGTGTTGGTTTCGCCCGGGACCTTGAAGACCGTGATGGTCAGGCTTTCCGGCAGTTCCGGACGGCTGGTGAACCATTCGGCGTCGGCCCAGCTTTGCATCACGGACTTGGCGTTGGCGTTGCCCTTGTCGGCCTTTTCCTTCACGTCGTGGAAGGCGTCGAACATCAACAGGGTCTTCTTGAGCGCATCGGCGGCGATGGTGCCGATTTCCGCATCATCCAGCAGGTCGACCAGCGGGCCAATGTTGTAGCCGCCGAGCATCGTGCCCAGCAGTTGCGTCGCCTTGGCACGGCTGATCAGCGCACAAGCTTCCTTGCCCAGGGCCACGGCGGCCAGGTAGGAAGCCTTGACCTTGGCGGCGTCGTCTACGCCGGCCGGCACGCGGTGCGTCAGCAGCTCGACCAGATTCTGCTCCTCGCCAGCGGGCGGATTCTTCAGCAGTTCGATCAGTTCAGCGGTTTGTTTGGCCGTAAGGGGCAGCGGGGGAATCCCCAGAGCCGCGCGTTCGGCAACGTGTTGGCGGTAAGTATCCAGCATGTGAGGCCTGCTCAAAGTCGGGTTGGAAGAAGGGTTGTCGGCCGGAATTGTAGAAGCAAGTGGGGGCAGGTAGCAAATGTCTTATATCTTATATAAGACTTGACCCGATAGCCTGTTGCTCGGCGGCGACGTCCGGGAGGGCGGGGCGGCGCTGACCGGCGGATCTCAGGCCGGGCGTCATGAAAAAGGGCGGCCGCAAGGGCGCCCCGGGGAAACGCCTTTCAGTCGGGTGATCAGGGCGCGGTGGCGTCGTAGACCACGCCAACGCGGGCGAAATTTCCGCCGTACTGCTTGACGTCGACCTCGAAGGGCGCGCTGTCGCCAGGCGGCAGGCGCGGCACGCGCAATTCCTTGAAGGTGGCGCCGGTGAGCTGGTCCTGGGCGTCGTACAGGCTGACCCACACGCGCACCTTCTCGACCTCGCGCTCGCTGTCGTTGCGCACCCGGCCATGCACCGTCACGTACTTGTAACGGAAGCGGTAGGTGAAGTTCAGCGTGCCGGTGCCAATGGCGGCTTCGGTGTTTTCCACGGTCACGGCAAGCTGCGGCCGCGGGCCGGGCAGGGCGGCGCGCTTGGCGGGCAGCCAGTTCGTCTTGACCTCGGAAAAGCGTTCCACGCGCCCGGTCAGCGCCACGGGCACGCGCTCGCCGGGATACAGATACGTCGGCAGGCTCCAGGACTGGCGCAGATCGAGCGGGCGCGAACCGTCGAACACCGCGATCTCGGCGCGCGGCGACAGCGCCACGTATTCCTTGCTGGTGTTGACCAGTTCCGCATACAGCGCGGGCCGTTCGATCTCGTCGAGCAGGCGGCGCGGCGCCGACAGCTTCAGCGCCCCGGCGTCGAACAGCGCGAAGTCCGGGTCCAGCAATTCCTCGGTGGTCAGACGGACATGGTCGATCACCCGCGTGTTGGCCGGGCTGACGCGCACGATGCGGCTGGCGGGCGGTTCGGCCGCGGCCGGCGCGGCCTTGGCGGCTGTTTGCGCGGGGGGCTGGCTGCGCGGCCCGAGGGCGGTGAACTTCCAGGCGGCGTAGGCGCCCGCCGCAAACAGGATCAGCGCCAGCGCGGCCAGGGCCGGTCGCGTCAGGCGCCGGGAAGGGGAGCGATCAGCTTTCACTTTGCACCATGTAATCGTAGGCGGCGACCTCGCCGTCGCGCAGCATCTCGCAGCGCACGTCAAAGGACGTCAACGCATCCGGGGCCAGCGGGCTGGCGGTGGCGTAGCCGTTGCCGGTGCCGATCAGCCTGCCGTCGGCGCCGTACAGCATGACCGTGATCTGCGTGCTGCTGGCCGGCTGGACGCCCTGGTTGCGGATGAGGCCCACCAACCGGTAGGTGCCGTCGTTGCGGACGAGCTGCACCTTGCTGGCGGCCACGTCGTTGTTCTTGCCACGCGCCGGCGACGGCGTGGCAACCTGCAGGTCATAGCGGCTGAACGCCTTGTCCGGCGCCGAGA
>JAEYVD010000030.1 GCA_023432075.1 Pseudomonadota bacterium
TAGCCGATGGCCACGTCTTCCATGAACTTGTGCCGGAAGTACGACACCGTCACCAGCGTGGCGGCCTGCGTCAGCAGGACCGATCCGAGGATCAGCAGGATCAGCCGCGCCCGCAGCGAGCGGGGCACGAGAATGCCAGGGGAAAAGCGCATCAGGGAGAAAACCGGTAACCGATGCCCCAGACGGTCTGGATCCAGCGCGGCTGCTTGGGATCGTCCTCGATCACGCGGCGCAGGCGCAGGATCGCGATGTCGATGGCGCGGTCATTGCGCTCGCCCGCGTCGTCGTCGCGGGCCAGCGCCAGCAGGCGTTCGCGCGACAGCGGCTTGCCCGCGTTGCGCACCAGGGCTTCAAGCAGGTTGATTTCGCCGCCGGTCAGCTTGACCACCGTGCCCTCGCGGGAAAGCTGGCGCGTGGACGGGTCGAAGACAAACGGGCCGAAAGCGACCGGCGCGTCCTTGGTAAGCGCGGACGGGCCGCGCTTGCGGCGCAGCACGGCCTCGATGCGGGCCAGCAGCTCGCGGGGATCGAACGGCTTGCCGACGTAATCGTCGGCGCCGGCCTCCAGGCCGATGATGCGGTCCACGGCTTCGTCGCGCGCCGTCAGCAGGATGACGGGAATGTCCTCCCCCTGTTCGCGCAGGCGGCGGCAGGCATCGGCGCCGTCGCCGCCGGGCAGCATGCGGTCCAGCACCAGCAGATCGGGCGCGTAGCGGGTGATGCGCGAGGAAAGGTCTGTCGCGTCCGGGGCCAGCAGGGTGTCGTAGCCGTGCCGGTTCAGATAGTCGGCCAGCAGCTGGCGCAGCGCCGGATCATCGTCGACGACCAGCAGCTTGGTGTGGGAATTGTCCATGGACGTGATAGTGCGGCGCGGCGCGGTTGCCTGCAAGGGGCAGGAAATCATCTGAAATATACCCGTTGCACGATGTTGGCCGGATGTTTCGAGCTTTTCGCGGCGGGGCGTGCCCGAGACCGGCGTCTGCCCTAGAATGGCGCTTCGCCTGCCGCCCTTCGTGGGCTTTTCTAAAGATCGTTTACAGATGCGCGGCAGCGCGCTCTCTACACTGTCCCCATGGTCGCCACAGCTAACATCTGGCGCAGAGGGCTGTTGCACGCGGCATTGACGGCGGGCCTTGCCTGGCCGATGGCGCCTGCGTTTGGCGACGAGCCTGACGTGTCCCCGTTTACCATGACGCCGCCCCCGGCGGGCGAAGTCACGCGCGTGGCGCGCGGCATTGGCGTGCTGTCGCCGGTCCAGTCTATGCCTGTGCGCCCTGCCCCGTCGCTGGACGACCGGGCCGTGCCGCTGGACCCAACGCCCTGCGACCTGCATGCGACCGAACCCGGCATGGACACATCGGTCCGCGACGGCGCCCCCGATACGGCCGACGGGTTCATCCCCGGCACGGGCCTGGACCTGACCGGGAGCGCGCCGCCGATCCCGCTGACCTGCGATCCGCTGGCGACACCCGCTTCCGCGCAAGATATCCCGCCGGATTATTCCTTTGCACTGGAAAACGGCGACCTGCCCAGCGTGCCCGTCGTGGTGATCTCCGGGGTGTCCCGCCCCTCGCGCCCCTGGTTTTCGTCCGTGAGCGGGCAGGATGGCCTGCGCTACGGCGGCAGCCGCAATTGGGTCTACCGCAACACCGCGGGCCCGTCCCTCACGGTGGGCAACGTCAACCCCAATTCGCCCGCATGGGGCAGCGGCGCGCCGGTGGGCGGGCTGCAGATCGCCAACTGGGGCGGCAGCGGCGCCACCTTGCCGGAAGGCAGCTTCGGTTATTCGTCTTCGCTGGGCAAGCTCAACCTCATGGACCCGGCCGCCCAGTCCGGGCCCGTGGACTACGGCGCGTCCGTCGGCAGCGGCAGCGTGCGCTACGGGCTCACCCCGGTGCTGACGGTGGAAGGCCAGATGCAGAGCGCGCCGTCGCTCACCACGCGCGGCGTGGGCACCACGTACAACGCCGGCGAATTCGGGACCTTCCGGGCAGGCGCGACGCAAAGTTCGTTCGATGCGGCCAACGGCTACCGCTACCGCTTCGGCTACAGCGTCGACGTGGCCGACGCCGTGACGCTGGGCTACACCAACGAACAGATCGGCGCGGGCTACGGCGACCTGTCGACCTATTCCGACGGCGTCGCGTCCGCCCCGCAAACCCGCAATACGGTGTCGGCGGGCGTGCCGCTGGCGGGCTGGGGCACGCTGAGCGGCACGTATTCCGGCCTGCGGGAAGGCTCGGTGCTGGCCGAGCAGCGCGTGGGCCTGTCCCACAGCATGTTCGTCGCCCCCAAGGTCAAGCTGGCCGTGGGCGCCGACCGCGACATCGTGACGGGCGACTATGGCTGGCGCGCCAACCTGAGCATGCCCGTGGACACCTTCATGCGCGGCACTTGGCTCAGCTGGTAAGCGCCGGGAACGCGGACCAAAAAATCCCCCTGGGATGGGACCGGCCGGAATTGGGGCTTAAAATCCCTGCCATGATGCTTCCGGCCTACCCCCATGTCTGACGCGCGCGCCCTCGGCGTGTTGCAGCGCGTTTTCGGTTACGAGTCCTTCCGCGGCGACCAGCAAGCCATCGTCGATCAGGTGATCGGCGGCGGCGACGCGCTCGTCCTCATGCCCACCGGCGGCGGCAAGTCGCTGTGTTACCAGATTCCCTCGCTGGTGCGCGAAGGCACGGGCATTGTCGTGTCGCCCCTGATCGCGCTGATGCAGGACCAGGTCGACGCCCTGACGGAACTGGGCGTGCGCGCGGCGTTCCTGAATTCGACGCAGGAATGGCG
>JAEYVD010000067.1 GCA_023432075.1 Pseudomonadota bacterium
CGCGTGCCCACGGGCAAAGAGCCGCATCACCTGTATCTGACGCCCGATGAAAAGTCGCTCATGGTGGCCAACGCCACGGGCGACACCATCACGTTGATGGATCCCAAGACGGGCGACGTGCAGCGCACGCTGACCGGCATCGTCGATCCCTACCAGTTGCAGTTCTCGCCGGACATGAAGTGGTTCGTCACGGCGGCCAACCGCCTGGACCACATCGACATCTATGCCTGGAAGCCGCTGGAAAAAGGCTTTGACCTGACGCTGGTCAAGCGCATCCAGGCGGGCAAGACGCCCAGCCACATCATGATCGACAAGCACAGCACGACGGCCTACGTCACGCTGCAGGACAGCGATCAGCTCATCGCCATCGACCTGGCCACGCAGACCCCCAAGTGGACGGTGTCCGTCGGCAAGACGCCCGCCGACGTGTTCCTGACGCCCGACCAGAAGACGCTGCTGGTGGCGCTGACCGGCGATTCGTACGTGGAAGCCTATGACGTCAGCAACGGCCCGGCCAAGCTGGTCAAGCGCATCCAGACCGCACCGGGCGCGCACGCCTTCCGGGCGCAGGGCGACCACCGCCACCTGTTCGTCAGCAACCGCACCGCCAACTCCATCAGCCGCATCGACATGCAGACGCTGACGGTCGTTGACACCTTCCCGGTCCCGGGCGGCCCGGACTGCATGGACGTGCTGGCCGACGGCAAGACGCTGCTGGTCACCTCGCGCTGGGCGCGCAAGCTCACGGTGGTGGACCTGGAACAGAAGAAGGTCGTCAATCAGGTGCCCGTGGGCAAGTCGCCGCACGGCGTCTGGACGTTGAACCATGCGCCGACCCGCTAAGGGAACGGTCCGCTTCGCGGCCCTGTGCCTGGCGCTGACGACCGCCGCGGCCGGTGCTGCGCCGCAGGCCACCTGCGACAAGCCCGTGTACCTGACGTTCGACACCGGTCACATGGGCGTTGCCCCGCTGGTGGCCGACGTGCTGGCCCGCCATCAGGTCAAGGTCACCTTCTTTCTGGCCAACGAGCGCACGCTGACCGACGGCGCCAGCCTGGACGACGTCTGGGCGCCCTGGTGGAAGGCGCGCGCCGCCGAAGGCCATGCATTCGGCTCGCACACCTACGACCACGTCTATTGGCAGGGCGACCTGCCGGGCGGCAAGTTCCGCGTCAAGCCCAGCGCCGGGCCCGACGCGGGCAAGCGCGCCGAGTGGACGGCCGAGCAGTACTGCGCCGAGATCCGCCGCCCCGCCGAGCGGTTCCGCCAGATGACGGGCAAGGACATGCTGCCGCTGTACCGCGCGCCCGGCGGCAAGACCTCGCCCGCGCTGCTCAAGGCGGCCCAGGCCTGCGGTTTCGAGCACGTGGGCTGGTCACCGGCCGGCTTCCTGGGCGACGAGCTGCCCAGCGACAAGTACCCCAACGCCAAGCTGCTGGACCAGGCGCTGCGCACCATCAAGCCCGGCGACATCCTGCTTGCCCACCTGGGCATCTGGTCGCGCCAGGATCCCTGGGCGCCCGCCGTGCTGGAACCGCTGATTGAAGGTTTGCAGCGCAAGGGCTATTGTTTCGCTACCTTGAACACCCATCCGGCCTACCGCGACTGGATCGCCACGCATCACTGATCATGGATACGCTTAGCCAACTCTTCGGGGAATGCCAGCAATGGCTCTTCGAGACGGCGATTCAGCCCGCGCTGTTCCACCTGGGCCTGAGCAACTTCATCGAGGACGGCTACGACGCCACCATGTGGCTGCTGGTGGGCCTGCTTCAGGTCGCGGTGCTGGTGCTGGTCTTCGGGCCCCTGCAGCGCCTGCGTCCCGTGGAGCCGGTCACGGACCGCCGCCAGATCGGCATCGACGTGCTGTACACGCTGATCCACCGGCTGGGCGCGTTCCGGCTCGTGCTCTTCTTCACCATCGATCCCTTCTGGGACAGCGTCTTCGGGCAGCTGCACGTGTGGGGTTTCGCGCCCTTCCAGCTGGATCAGTACTGGCCCGGCGTGACGGACAAGGCGTGGGTCAGCCTCATCATCTACCTGCTGCTGTTCGATGCGGTGGATTACTTCTACCATCGCGCCCAACACCGCTTCGGCTGGCTGTGGGCGCTGCATGCCGTGCACCACAGCCAGCGCCAGATGACCATGTGGAGCGACGACCGCAACCACCTGCTGGACGACATGCTGCGCGACGTGATCATCGTGTTCGTGTCGCAGCTGGTGGGCGTGCCGCCCGCGCAGTTCGTGATTGTGGTGGCGATCACCCAGCTTGCGCAGAGTTTTTCGCACGCCAACCTGCGCATGCATTTCGGCTCGCTGGGCGAGCGCCTGCTGGTCAGCCCGCGTTTTCATCGCCATCATCATTCCATCGCCTACGACGCCTCGTCGCCGGGGCCGGCGGGCGGCTACAACTTCGCCGCGCTGTTTCCGATCTGGGATGTGCTGTTCCGCACCGCGCGCTTTGGCGTCGGGTACGGCCCCACCGGCATCCACGACCAGCAGGCCGAACTGGGCGGGCGCGACTATGGCCGGAGCTTCTGGTCGCAGCAATGGCTGGGCATCAAGCGCATGATCGGCCGCGACCGCGAACCTGCCGCCCCGCCGGTGCCGCCCGCCGGCGCCGAACGCGCATGAAAAACCCCCGCAGCTGGCTGTCCAGCGGCGGGGGCGAATCGGGTAGCGGCCGGACAACTGCCAGGCCGCCACGCGGCAATCAGGCGCCCGGCGTGTCGTGCGTGGTTTCGCGCTTGATCTCGCCGTGGCGGCGTTCCATTTCCTGACGCAGTTCGCGGCGCAGGCCGGCCGCCTTGAAGCGCTGCTTTTCCTCGTGCGTGCGAGGCTCCAGCGGCGGCACCGCCGTCGGGGCGCCCTTGTCGTCCACCGCAACCATCGTGAAATAGCAGCTGTTGGTGTGACGCACCAGCTTCTTGCGGATGTTCTCGGTCACGACCTTGATGCCGATCTCCATCGACGTGCGGCCCGTGTAGTTCACGGCCGCCAGGAACGTCACCAGCTCGCCCACGTGGATCGGTTCGCGGAACACCACCTGGTCCACGGACAGCGTCACGACGTATTGGCCGGCGTACCGGCTGGCACAGGCGTAGGCCACCTGGTCCAGATACTTGAGGATGGTTCCGCCGTGTACGTTTCCTGAGAAATTCGCCATGTCTGGCGTCATCAGGATGGTCATCGACAATTGGTGGCTAAAGGCGTCGTCCATGGCGGGCGGCTCATTCATCAATAAAAGGCTAATGGTAGCGGCAGGCGCATGACATCGCGCCGTATTTCCGCGGCGGATCAGGGTTTCTTGGGGGGCGGCGCGGGCGGCGTCTCTGCGGCGGCCGCCGGATGGCCGGCCCCCGGTTGGCCGGCCCCCGGATCCCCAGCCGCCGGATGGCCGGCCCCCGGTTCGCCGGCCGCACCTTCCTCACCTTCCGCTGCGATCAGGCTCACGGCCGGGGGCGTCCACAGCCCATCGCGCACTGCCGGACCCGGGGTGTAGACGCGAAGCAGCATGCCGACCGGACCGGCCCCAGGGATTGGCAGCCAGTTGGACTGGCCTTCGGGCGCCGGCGCGGTGTTGCTGAAAATCAGGTCCAGCGAGCCGTCCGCGTTGTAGCGCAGCGGATCGCGGCTGCCGAGCGCGTGGCGGTTGACCGGGTTGGGCACGGGCATGCCCTGGCCGTCGTAGGCGGCGAGCGACCAGAACGCGCCCGTGTCGGGCAACTGGTCGCTGCCGATGTGCAGCGTATATGCGTGGGCGCCGTCCAGCAGCGCGCCGTCGCTGTCGGTGGCCAGCACTTGCACGGTCAGGTCCTCGGGCAACCCGCTGCCCGGCTGGGCCTGCGCGGCCAGCGCGCGGCGCAGCCAGTCGTTGCCGTACACGCCGATGCTGGCGGTTTCCTGCAGCCAGCCGTTCGTGGCGCGCAGCGAGTGGCCTGCCGCCGCCGCCATGCGGTCGCGCGCCGCGCGCACGCCGCGGCGCATGCCCTGCTTGGCGGAATGGTCAAGCTTGTCGAAGTCGAACGGACGGCCCGGCGCTAGGCCCACCCGCCGCAGCAGAACGAGGACGGGCTGGTCCGTGGCGTGTGGCGGATGCTTGCGCAGCAACTCGGCCGCATAGGTGAAGAACGCGTCGGTCGGCATGGCGTCAACCTGTTCGCTTGCCGGAATCTTCAGATCGAGGGACGGGTCCGGCTTCGGGCGCGGCGCCTGCGCGGGCAGGTTCCATTGCGCCAGCGGCGTCACGGCGAAGCCGTCCTGCAACGCGTTGACCGTCGCCTGGTCGGCGCCGCCGCGCGTGTCGATCAGC
>JAEYVD010000070.1 GCA_023432075.1 Pseudomonadota bacterium
CGTTTGGCCGCCACAGCCTTGGTTTCGGCCGCATCAATTGCAGAGGAGGATTTGCCGGTGGATTTGGTCATAGTCGCTTCCGTGGTCGTCGCAACCCGTTCGGGCTTGTTGCACCGCATAACGCCGCACCGGATACGGATCCGGTACGGTATGGAATACGGGTAAATCTGGTGGATCGGCGAAGGTCACGCGGCTGCGTTGTTCGCAGCACCGGCTCTTGCGAGCCGTCTGGCGCCGTCCCCGGTGCTTTACCGTTCTGACGCACGACGTGCATGACCTCATTCACCGGCGGGTTCCGGACGTTGGGGGGGCTGCCTGCCTATAAATAGGCTTTGCTCGCTTATCGGGCCATTGCCCCAAGCAGCTACGTATACACAGCACCCAAACCACTCACGCCACGCGGAATTACCGCCGCTGAACTGCTTCTGATCCACCGCTCAGCTATATTAATTAACTATGTAACAATTTTGACGCACGCGTCCCGTATCTAACCTCTTTTACTGGTCAGCGTTGCCGTCTGGGCTCAACATCCGGGTGCCCGAGCTTCAAGCCGCTCTCGTCAAAATGGCACATAAAGCATTAGATTCCGGCATCCGGAATAGATTCCAGATGCCAAACTACATTTCACGTTCCCGCTACTGCTGCATCGAGATGGCGAACAATCCCTGCCAGATCGACCTTGAATTTCCAGCGATCATGCAACAGTCGAGTACAACTGGCAATGGCGGCATACGCGCCTAGGCCAACTGCACCGGCCTCAAAGGCCCCCGCATGAGCGGAAAACCTTTGATTTTAGCGTATTTAGCGTATCCCGGCACCTTTCAGGACGGTCATGCGGCTAGAGAGTTCAAGATAGCGCTTGCGAGCCTCTTCCGAAGCCAGCCCAGAAGCCGCCAGCTTGGCCATTTCCGCCTTCGCCGAATCGAATTCGATCCGCCGCAACGCGTCGTCCCATTCCGTTTGCGGATCGGGCAAGTCTTCCTGCGCCAGGATGTCCGCCCGCAGCCCTTTCAGTACGGTAGCGAGGTCCGAGTCCGGTTCCGCGGCCTCCAGCAAGGCGCCGACGTGGCGCGCGCCGCTGGATTGCGCCAGCATGATCAGGTCTCTTACCAATCCTAGATGGGGGCCGTGGTCGATGACTTCAAGCTGCTGATCGCCCATGGAGTCGACCAGCTCGGGATGCGCGAGCAGCAGGCTCAAGAGCCGCTTGGCCAGCGACGGCATGGTTCGGCGCCCTTCAAAGCCGCCGACGTCGTTATCGCGCCGGCCCTTCCAGTTGCCCTTGCCGCCCTTCCAGTCTCCCTTGCCCTTCCAGTCTCCCTTGCCCTTCCAGTCGCTCTTACCTTTCCAATCGCTCTTGCCTTTCCATTCCTGCTTGCCGCCGGGCTGCCAGCCCGCTGATCCGCCACCGGGCTCTTCGCCATGCGAGGCGTACTGGCCGTAATCGTCGGACTCGTCGGCCGGAATGTCGTGAAAGTCGTGGTTGCCGTAGTCGTAGCCCATGTCGGGCGGACCGCCCTCATGGCCCGGCTCGCCGCTCGGCGCCATGCTGCCGGACTCGCCACCACCCGACGCGGGCCGCGCGGCCGGCGCAAACGGCTTGGCAGGCTGTTGCGCCAGAACCTGCGCCATTTCTTCGGGCGTCAGCTGTACCAACTTGGCCATTTCCCGTTCGATCTGCACACGCAACGCGCATTCGGGAATCGACGCCAGCAGCGGCTTGGCCTCGTGCAGGCAACTGGCGCGGCCTTCGGCTTCGGTCATGTTGTGACGCGACGCCAGCTCGTCCAACAGAAAGCGGGACAACGCCACCGCGTCGCCCAGGCACGCGCGGAACGCTTCGGCGCCTAGTTCGCGCACATACGAATCGGGATCATGCTCTGCCGGCAGGAAGAGGAACCGGATCGCAATATCGTCCCGAAGTACCGGCAGACAGGCCTGGAGGGCGCGCCAGGCGGCGCGCCGCCCGGCCTTGTCGCCATCAAAGCTGAAGATGACCTTGTCGCTGGCGCGCAGCAGCTTTTTAACGTGATCCGGCGTGGTGGCGGTGCCTAGCGTGGCAACCGCATTGGCGATGCCCTGCTGCGCCAGCCCGACCACGTCCATGTAGCCCTCGACGACGATCACCTGGCCTTCCTGACGAATGGCCTGACGCGCCTCCCACAACCCGTAGAGCTCCTGCCCCTTTGAAAACAGGGGGGTCTCGGGTGAGTTCAGATACTTGGGTTCGCCTTTGCCGATGATCCGGCCGCCAAATCCGATGAGGCTGCCCCGCGCATTGCGGATGGGGAACATCACCCGTTCGCGGAAGCGATCGTAGCGCCGACCGTCCTCGGATTCGATGACCAGGCCGGACTCCACCAACGTGGGATCCTCGTAATTTGGAAACACCTGGGACAGACCGTGCCGGTCCGTGCCGGACCAACCCAGACCGAAATGCGCGGCAATTTCGCCTGTCAGGCCGCGCTGCTTCAAATAGCGGACGGCGGCGGGCGAAGCACGCAACAGTTTCAGGTAATGGGCTTGGGCAGCGTCGAGCACCTGGGTGTGCCGGGATTCCTCGGCCTTACGGCGCGCGGACTCCTGCTGCTGGCGGGGACTGCGGTTTTCTTCGGGGACCGTCATTCCCGCCGACGCCGCGAGCGTACGCACGGCGTCGGGGAAACTGGCGCCCGTATGTTCCATCAGGAAGGTGA
>JAEYVD010000094.1 GCA_023432075.1 Pseudomonadota bacterium
CGTCCTCCCATTGGGCGCACCACGGAAACGAGGTCTTGAGCACGTCGCCCACGGGCGTCTGGCTGTTGACCACGCGCGAATAGATCGCCAGGCACGTCCCTTTGAGCGGAAAGCGCGATTTGGTGGACGACAGGCCAAGTTCATGGCGCACCATGCCCATCAGGTCTTCGGCATCGCCGCGGTCATGGATGGTGAAGGCCTCGGACAACCCGATGCGCTGGGCGCAATCGCGCAAGAGCCGCGCCCCGATCGCATGGAAGGTGCCTGCCCACGGCAGCGACGGCGCCTGCTGCGACGCGCGCAGGTTCATCACCCGCTGCAGCACCGACCCCACGCGCCGCTCCATTTCCAGCGCCGCGCGGCGCGAAAACGTCAGCAGCAGCATGCGCTGCGGGTCTGCTCCGTTCAGGATCAGGTGGGCCACGCGATGCGCGAGCGTGTTGGTCTTGCCAGACCCCGCCCCCGCGATGACCAGCAGCGGGCCATCGTTGCCGGGTGCGCCGGCCACGCCGAATTCGGCCGCTTCGCGCTGGGCGGGATTCAGGTCGGCCAGCGGATCGGGCCGCTCGGCCGCACGCGCGGCCGGGATGTCGTTGTCGGGGGTATGAGAAAGAGGATCTTGGTCTGGCATGTTGCCCAGCCGCAGCGCTGCGGCCGCAAAAAGGAAGGAGCCAAGGCTGGCTCCGGATGAACACTGTATATTTATACAGAATTTTTTCGAATCCGTCTGAACCGCCCCGGCGCCATGCCCGATTTCCCCCGCATCCTGACCGGCACCGCCTCCTGGACCGACCCCACCCTGCTGGCCTGCGGACGCTTTTATCCGCCCGACGCCCGCAGCGCCGAATCCCGGTTGCGCTTCTACGCGTCGCGCTTTTCGCTGGCCGAGGTCGACTCCAGCTTCTACGCGCTGCCCACCCCCGACAACGCACACCGGTGGGCCACCCGCACGCCGGACGATTTCGTCTTCAACATCAAGGCCTTCCGGCTGTTCACCGGCCACCAGACGCCGCTCTCGGCCCTGCCCGGCGACATCCAGCGCGAACTGGCCGACTGGCCGGATCCGGTCATCTATCACGACCGCGTGCCCGCCGACCTGCGCGATGAGCTTTGGCGGCGCTACCAGTTGGCCATCGAGCCCTTGCGGATGCCGGGCAAGCTGGGCGCGGTGCATTTCCAGTTTCCGCCCTGGATACGGCGGGACGCGCGAGGCATGGCGCGCGTGGCGGACTGCGCGCGGCGCATGGAGGAACACCTGGTGTCCGTGGAATTCCGCCACCGCAGCTGGTTCGAGACCGCCAGCGCGACGGCCAGCACGCTGGCCTTCGAGCGCGATCTGGGCGTGGTGCACACCGTCGTGGACGCGCCGCAGGGCTTCGACAACACCGTGCCCGCGGTCTGGGAGAGCACCCATCCGGACCTGACGCTGCTGCGCCTGCACGGGCGCAACGCGGCCACCTGGAACGCCTCGGGCGCCGCGTCGTCGGGAAGGTTCCAGTACGAGTACTCGGAAGCGGAACTGGCCGAACTGGTCGCCCGCTTCACACGGCTGGCCTCCCAATCGGGACAGGCCCACGCGGTGTTCAACACCAACTTCGAAGACCAGGGCATGAACAACGCCGCGGCCTTCGCGTCGGCGTTGCGGCTGCCGGGCGTGTGAAGGGGTATCAGGCCCCCGCCTTGGCGGCAGGCCGCGCCACGGGACGGGCCACGGGACGGGCCACCTCCGCCAGACTCTCCAGCAGCACCTCGAACTTGCGCGCGATGTCGTGCTCCGGCACGCAGGCGTACCCCAGCAGCAGCCCCGGCCGGCGTCCCTCGTCGTTGACGTAATAACGCGAGAGCGCCCGCGTCAGCACACCCTTGCTGCGCGCCACCTCGACCACACGCAGGTCGTCCATGTCGGGCGGCAGCGTCAGCACCAGGTGCAGGCCGGCCATGCTGGCGTCGCGATGCAGCCAGTCCGGGCCCAGCCGCCGCTCGATCAGGTTGACGAGCATGGCGCGGCGGCGGCCGTACAGCATGCGCATGCGGCGGATGTGCGCCGCGTAATGGCCTTCGGAAATGAACGTCGCCAGCGCCGCGTGCGTCATCAGGTGACCCTCGCGATACAGCTCTGCGTGCGCGGCCTGGAATGCTGCGGTCAGCGGCTTGGGCAGCACCAGATAGCCCACGCGCAGCCCGGGGTACAGCGTTTTGCTGAACGTGCCCATGTAGATCACCGGCGCGTCGGACTCCAGGCCCAGCAGCGACGCGATCGGCCTGCCCGAGAAACGGAATTCGCTGTCGTAGTCGTCCTCGATGATCCAGCTGCCGCATTGCCGCGCCACCGCCAGGAGCTGCCGCCGGCGGGCCAGCGACATGACCGGCCCCAGCGGATACTGGTGGGAAGGCGTGACGAAGATGAAGCGCGGCGGTGTGCCAACGGTGTCCGGCAGCCGCATGCCTTCTTCGTCCACGGGCAGGTGCACCGTGTGCAAGCCGTTGGCCTGCAGGATGGTTCGCGCGCCCCAGTAGCCGGGATCCTCCACCCACGCGGTTTCGCCCGCCTCGCCCAGAATGCGCGTGGTCAGGTCGATGGCCTGGTGCGAGCCTTCGGTGATGATGATCTGTTCGGGATCGCAATCGATCGACCGGGTCAGCGCCAGATGCTGCGCCAGAGCCTCGCGCAGCGCCGGCAGCCCGCCGCCATAGGAATAGGTCAGCAGATCCGGCGCGGGGTTGCGCCATAGCGCGCTGAAGATGCGGCCAAACTTCTTGTGCGGAAACTCGGTCAGGTCGGGCACGCCCGGCATGAACGCCCCCCACTGGTAGGGCGAGGCCGACACGCCATCGACGATGGCCGCGCCGCGCGGCGACAGCGAGGGACGCGAAGCCGCCTCGTGCGCCTGGCGCGCGCGGCGGCCGCTGGCCAGGTAGGAGTCCGGGACCGACGCATTGACGAAAGTGCCATTGCCCTGCCGGCTGCGGGTATAGCCCTCGGCAAGCAGCTGGCTGTAGACGTGCACGACCGTGTTGCGGGCAATGCCCAGCTCGGCCGCCAGGTCCCGTGTGGCGGGCAGGCGCGAGTCCGCGGCGATGGAACCATCGAGGATGGCTTCACGGATGCCGCGGTAGAGCCGCTTGTTCATGGGCTCGCTGGCGCCATCGGCCAGGCGCAGCAGCAGCAAGTCACCGACAATGGACCGCAATTGGTTCTACCTGATTTATCAAAGTGGTTCCCACAAGTAGGGCCATCGTAGCATTAAATAACTGCTTTACCGCCCATCACTCTCATCGAGACCGAGATGAAGAATCAGGATCTGAATACCCGCCGTTCCCTGGCCACGCCCCGCGGCGTCGGCGTCATGTGCGACTTCTATGCCGTGCGCGCGGAAAACGCCACGCTGTGGGACGCCGAAGGCAAGGAATACATCGACTTCGCAGGCGGCATCGCCGTGCTGAACACGGGCCACCTGCACCCGAAGGTCAAGGCCGCGGTCGCCGCGCAGCTGGACAACTTCACGCACACGGCCTATCAGATCGTTCCGTACGAAGGCTACATCTCGCTGGCCGAGCGCATCAACCGCGTGGCGCCCATCGATGGCCTGAAGAAGACCGCCTTCTTCACGACCGGCGTCGAAGCCGTCGAGAACGCCGTGAAGATCGCGCGCTCGGCCACCGGCCGCTCGGGCGTCATCGCCTTCTCCGGCTCGTTCCATGGCCGCACGATGCTGGGCATGGCGCTGACCGGCAAGGTCGCCCCCTACAAGCTGTCGTTCGGCCCCATGCCCGGCGACATCTATCACGTGCCGTTCCCCAACGCCACGCAATCGATCAGCGTGGCCGATTCGCTCAAGGCGCTGGACCTGCTGTTCAAGGTCGACATCGATCCGAAGCGCGTCGCGGCCATCATCATCGAACCCGTGCAGGGCGAAGGCGGCTTCAACATCACGCCGCCCGAACTGATGACGGCGCTGCGCAAGGTCTGCGACGAGCACGGCATCCTGCTGATCGCCGACGAAGTCCAGACGGGCTTTGGCCGCACCGGCAAGCTGTTCGCGATGGAACACCACACCGTGCAGGCCGACATCATCACGATGGCCAAGAGCCTGGGCGGCGGCTTCCCCATTTCCGGCATCGTCGGCCGCGCCGAGATCATGGACGGCCCCGCCGCGGGCGGCCTGGGCGGCACGTACGCCGGCAATCCGCTGGCCGTGGCCGCCGCGCACGCCGTGCTGGACGTCATCGCCGAGGAAAAGCTGTGCGAACGCGCCACCCAACTGGGCGACAAGCTGCGCGCCCACCTGGAAGGCCTGCGCGGCAAGGTGCCCGGCATCGCCGACGTGCGCGGCCTGGGCTCGATGGTCGCGCTGGAACTGAACGACGCGGCGGGCAAGCCCGACGCCGAAGCGGTCAAGCGCGTGCAGAAGCGCGCCCTCGACGCCGGCCTGATTTTGCTAAGCTGCGGTGTATACGGAAACGTCCTGCGCTTCCTGTATCCCTTGACCATTCCCGACGCCCAGTTCGCACGCGCGCTGGACATCCTGTCCGAGGCGCTTGCCGCTTGAGGCGCGAGCCCTGACTAACCGGTTATTCGGCCGGCGGGCATAACGATTGCGGGCGTAGCAGGGTCCCGGCTTGGATCTCAAGCCTGAACCCTGCCGCGCCCGTCGTCGCTTGGCCCGCCGCACCCATCAAGGAGACTCCCAAATGACAGCACTGTCCCATCCCCTCGCCCGTCCCGACCTGCTGCGCGACGCCTGCTACATCGACGGCAAGTGGGTTGGCGCCGGCGAAGGCGCATCGATCCCCGTCGACAATCCGTCCACCGGCAAGACCATCGTGTCCGTGCCCAAGCTGGGCCGCAAGGAGACCGAACAGGCGATCGCCAGCGCTCAGGCCGCCCTGCCCGCCTGGGCTGCCAAGACGGGCAAGGAACGCGCCGCGATCCTCTTGAAGTGGGCGCAGCTGATGATGCAGAACCAGAAGGACCTGGCTGCCATCATGACGTCCGAACAAGGCAAGCCCGTCACCGAGGCCGCCGGCGAAATCGCCTACGCGGCCTCGTTCCTGGAGTGGTTTGCCGAGGAAGCCAAGCGCGTCGACGGCGACATCCTGCAAAGCCCCAAGGCCGGCCAACGCCTGATGGCGCTCAAGCAGCCCATCGGCGTCACCGCCGCGATCACGCCCTGGAACTTCCCGGCCGCGA
>JAEYVD010000147.1 GCA_023432075.1 Pseudomonadota bacterium
TCATGAAGGAACCCACGGACCTGGCGCTGCGCGCCCTGTCCAAGCCCACCGGCACCGCGCCGTTCATGATGCCCAAGCGCATCGCCGAACAAGCCATCGGCAAGCCCATCACCGACATGACGGGCTCCGGCCCGTTCAAGGTCGCCGAGTTCAAGCCGGGCGTGAAGACCGTCTACGTCAAGAACACCGACTACGTGCCGCGCAAGGAGCCCGTCAGCGGCCTGGCCGGCGGCAAGGTCGTGCACGTCGACAAGGTCGAGTGGGACGTGATGCCCGATGCCCTGACCACCGCCAACGCGCTGCTCGGCGGCGAGATCGATTTTGTCGAGCAGTTCCCGTATGACCTCTTGCCGATGATCGAAGGCAATCCGGACCTGAAGGAAGAGTCGCTCAGCCCGGTCGGCTACTTCACGATGTACCGCTTCAACTTCAAGTACCCGCCCTTCAACAACAAGAAGATCCGCCAGGCCGCCATGTACGCGATCGGCCAGGAAGACGTGATGAAGGCGCTGGTCGGCAATCCCAAGTACTGGAAGACGTGCGCCTCGCTGTGGGGCTGCGGCACGCCGCTGGAAAGCGATATCGGCAAGGACATGATCGTCCCGTCGAACATCGAGAAGGCCAAGGCGCTGCTCAAGGAAGCGGGTTACGACAACACGCCCATCCTGGTCATGCACGCCACCGACGTGGGCACGCTGTCCGCGCAACCGGTCGTGATGGCCGCGGCGCTGCGTAAGGCGGGCTTCAACGTCAACCTGGCGGCGATGGACTGGCAGAGCGTAGCCACCCGCCGCGCCTCGAAGGCCGCGCCGGCCGAAGGCGGCTGGAACATCCACAACACCAACTGGTACGCCACCGACGTGATGGACCCGGTGCGCTCCGCCCCCGCTGCCGCCAACGGCGACAACGCGTGGTTCGGCTGGCCCGACTTCCCGCAGATCGAAGAACTGCGCACGAAGATGGCGCTGACCTCGGACCCGGCGGAACAAAAGAAGATCTCCGAGGAAGTGCAGCGCATCGGCATCGACGAAGGCCTGTACGTGCCGCTGGGCCAGATGTCCGTGCCCACCGTCTACTCGACCAAGCTGTCGGGCCTGGTGCACGCGCCGGTCTTCGCGTTCTGGAACGTCAAAAAGGCCCCTTGATGGGCTCGGGGCCTGCGCGCCGCAGCAAGCAGTCCGCGCAGGCCTAATTGGTACAGGGGGAAATACATGCTGGCATTTGTCTCACGCCGGCTCCTCGCGACCATCCCAGTCCTGGTGATGGTCGCGGTGGTGGTCTTTGCGATATTGCGTTTCAGCCCCGGGGATCCGGCCATCATCATGGCGGGCGACGGCGCCACGCCCGAACGTATCGTCCAGATACGCCAGACGATGGGCCTGGACCAGCCGGTGGTCAAGCAGTTCTTCATCTGGGGCGGCAGGCTCCTGCAGGGCGACCTGGGCACCTCGCTGATGTCCGGCGTGCCGGTCACCAAGCTCATCGCGCAGCGCCTCGAACCGTCGCTCAGCCTGGCCGTGCTCACGCTGGTGTTCACGCTGCTCGTCGCCATTCCGCTTGGCGTGCTGGCGGCATGGCGTCAGGGCAAGCTGCTGGATCGCGCCGTCATGGGCTTCTCGGTGCTGGGATTCTCCGTGCCGGTGTTCGTGACCGGCTATCTGCTGATCTGGGCCTTTGCCATCAAGCTGGGCTGGTTCAACGTGCAGGGCTATGTGCCGCTGGAAAAAGGATTCTGGCCGTTCCTGCATCGGCTCATCCTGCCTTCGCTGGCGCTGTCCACGGTCTACGTGGCGCTGATCGCGCGCATCACGCGCACTAGCGTCATCGAGGTCATGGGCGAGGACTTCATCCGCACCGCCCGCTCCAAGGGGCTGGGCGAAACCGGGGTGCTGCTGGGCCATGCGCTGCGTAACGCGGCGGTGCCCATCGCCACCGTCGTGGGCGTGGGCATCGCGCTGCTGATCAGCGGCGTGGTCGTGACCGAGTCGGTGTTCAACATCCCCGGCCTAGGGCGCCTGGTGGTCGAAGCCGTGCTGGCGCGCGACTACCCCGTCATCCAGGGCCTGACGCTTTTCTTCGCGTTCGTCTACGTGTTCATCAATCTTGTTGTCGATTGCGCCTATACGGTGTTCGACCCGCGGATCAGGTACTGACACCATGAGCATGCAAACGCCAACCGACGCCGCCGCGCAGGCGGCCGCCGACCTCCCCGGAGGCGGCACCCCGCACATCACCGCCTGGCGGCAGATCCGCCAGGGGCTCAAGAGCTGGCCCGTCATGCTTGCGCTGGTGGTGCTGGCGGCGATCGTCTTCGTCGCCGTGTTCGCGCCGCTGCTGGGCACGGTCGACCCCACCCTCCTCAATCCGGGCGCGCGCCTGAAGCAGCCCTTTACCGACTATCTGCTGGGCACCGACGCGTTCGGCCGCGACGTGTGGTCGCGCGTCGCCTATGGCGCGCGCATCTCGCTGATCGCGGGCCTGGGCGCCGCCGTGGTCAGCGTGGCCATCGGACTGGTCATCGGCGTCATCGCCGGCTGGTTCCGGTCGCTGGACGGCCCGATCATGCGCACCATGGACGCCATCATGGCGATCCCCGGCATTCTGCTGGCGATCGCGCTGGTGTCGGTCACGGGCGCCAGCATCACGACCGTGCTCGTCGCCATCACCATCCCGGAAATCCCGCGGGTGGTGCGCCTGGTGCGCGGCCAGATCCTCAGCGTGCGCGGCGAGCCCTACGTCGAGGCCGCGCTGGCGCTGGGCACGCCGCTGCCGCTTCTCTTGTGGCGGCACATGGTGCCCAGCACGATCGCGCCGCTGACGGTGCAGGGCACCTACGTCTTTGCGTCCGCCATGCTGACCGAGGCCATCCTGAGCTTCCTGGGCGCGGGCATCCCGCCCGAGATCGCGTCCTGGGGCAACATCATGTCCGAAGGCCGCATGTACTTCCGCATGCTGCCCGGCCTGATCCTGTTCCCCGGACTGTTCCTGTCGCTGACCGTGCTCAGCGTGAACATCCTGGGCGACGCCTTGCGCGACGCGCTGGACCCGAAAATGGTGCGCAGGATCTGATGCCGATGAACTATTCACCAAATCCCCCCGCGGGCGATACCTCGTCCGCCATCCTGGCCATCCGCAACCTGTCGGTCGAAGTCGCCGGCGCGGGCAACCGCGTCGTGCGCAACCTGAGCCTTGACGTTCACGCCGGCGAAACGGTGTGCGTGGTCGGCGAGTCCGGTTCGGGCAAGTCCGTCACGTCGCTGGCTGTCATGGGCCTGTTGCCGCAAGGCATCCTGGGCATCAGCGCGGGTTCGATCCGCGTCGAGGGCGAGGACGTCGCCACGGCCACGCAGCGCCGGCTGCGCGAGCTGCGGGCCACGCGCATGGCGATGGTCTTTCAGGAACCCATGACCGCGCTGAATCCCGTGCACACGGTGGGCAAGCAGGTCGACGAGGTGCTGCGCCTGCACCGCAAGAACATGTCGGCGGCCGAGCGCCGCGCCAAGGTGCTGGACATGTTCCAGTCGGTGCACCTGCCCGACATCGAGCGCATCTACGACGCCTATCCGCACCAGCTGTCAGGCGGGCAGCGCCAGCGCATCGTCATCGCGATGGCGCTGATCCTGGAACCCAAGCTGCTGATCGCCGACGAGCCCACCACGGCGCTGGACGTCACCACGCAAAAGCAGATTCTTGCGCTCATCAAGGAACTGCAGGTCAAGCACCAGACGGCGGTGCTGTTCATTACGCACGACTTCGGCGTGGTGGCCGAGATCGCGGACCGCATCGTCGTCATGAACCGGGGCGACCTGATCGAAAGCGGTACGCGCCACGAGATCCTGGCCGAACCCAAGCAGTCCTACACACGCCGGCTCGTGTCCTCGGTGCCCAGCCTGGTGCCCTCGCGCCGCGAGCCGCCGGGCGGCACGCCGGTGCTGCACGTCAAGGGCCTGGGCCGCACTTATGGCGCCAAGGGCTCGCTGTTCTCGCGCAAGGCGGCGCAGCACGTCATTGCCGCCACCGACGTCAACCTGACATTGCGCAAAGGCGAGATCCTGGGCATCGTCGGCGAATCGGGATCGGGCAAATCGACGGTCGCGCGCTGCATCGTGCGGCTCATCGAGCCCACCGCCGGCCACATGATGATGGGCGGCGAAGACCTCAGCACTCTATCCGGATCGGCGCTGCGTCCCGTGCGCCGCCGCATTCAGATCGTGTTCCAGGACCCGTACCGGTCGCTCAATCCGCGCCGCACGGTCGGCGAATCCATCATCGAAGGCCTGCTGAATTTCGGCGTGCCACGCGAACAGGCGCTAAAGCGCGCCAGCGAAACCCTCAGCGTCGTGGGCTTGAGCCCCGACGCGATGCGGCGCTATCCCCACCAGTTCTCCGGCGGCCAGCGCCAGCGCATCTGCATCGCGCGCGCCCTGGTCATGGATCCGGAAATCCTGGTGGCCGACGAGGCCGTCTCGGCGCTGGACGTGTCCGTGCAGGCCCAGGTGCTGGAACTGCTGGAACAGGTGCGCGAGCGCACCGGCGTGGGTGTGCTCTTCATCACGCACGACCTGCGCGTGGCCGCGCAGATCTGCGACACCATCATGGTGATGCAGCGCGGGCAGGTGGTGGAAACCGGCTCGGCCGAAACCGTGCTGACAGAACCCCGCCATCCGTACACCCGCGCCCTGATCGATGCCGCCCCGGGGCGCGACTGGGACTTTCGAAACTTCCGGCCCATCGCGCCGGGTTTGTTGCCAGCCGCCGCCTCCCCTGCGGCCTGACGCCCTTTCGCATCACTGGAACCGAGATGCCGCAACCGCATGAAATGTCCGCCCAGGAACTCCTGCAGGCGTATCGCAGCAAGACCCTGTCGCCCGTCGAGGCCACGCGTGCCGTGCTCGATCACATCGAGCGCTGGGAGCCCCGGCTGCACGCAACCTATGCGCTGGATCCAGAAGGCGCGCTGGCCATGGCCCGCGCGTCGGAAGCCCGCTGGATGAAGGGCGAGCCGCAGTCCTGCGGCGGATTTTCGCTCGATGGCGTGCCCGCCACCATCAAGGAGAACATCGCCACCCGCGGCGTGCCCGTGCCGCTGGGCACCGCGGCCACCGACCTTACCCCCGCGGCGGCCGACGCCCCGCCGGCGGCGCGCATGCGCGAGGCGGGCGCCGTCCTGCTGGGCAAGACCACCATGCCCGACTACGGCATGCTGTCCTCCGGCCTGTCGAGCTTTCACGAGCTGACGCGCAACCCCTGGGACCTGACCAAGAATCCGGGCGGCTCCAGCGCGGGCGCCGGGGCGGCGGCCGCCGCCGGTTATGGTCCCCTGCATATCGGCACCGACATCGGCGGCTCGGTGCGCCTGCCCGCCGCCTGGTGCGGCATCGCCACGCTCAAGCCCAGCCTGGGCCGCATTCCCATCGATCCGCCCTTCATGGGCCGCTGCGCCGGCCCCATGACGCGCACCATCACCGATACGGCGCTGATGATGGGCGTGCTGTCCCAGCCCGACGCCCGCGACCACATGAGCCTGCCCTTCCAGGAGATCGACTGGCTGAACCTGGACCAGGACGTGCGCGGCCTGCGCATCGGCCTCTTGCTGGACGCAGGCTGCGGACTGCCGCTGGATCCGGAAACCCGCGATGCGGTCGAAGCCGCCGCGCGCGCCTTCGAAGCGGCGGGCGCCATCGTCACGCCCATGCAACCCTGGATGACGCCCGGCATGCTGGACGGCGTGGACCGCTTCTGGCGCACCCGCTCGGCCATCGACCTGGCCGCGCTGCCCGAAGAACGCCGCGCGAAGATCCTGCCCTTCATCCGCGCCTGGGCCGAAAGCGGCGCGGGTCATAGCGGCGAGGACGTTTTTCGCAGCTACTACGAAACGCTCAACGTGCGGGCGCGCACGGTCGCCGCCTGCGCGCCGTTTGACTACGTGCTGTCGCCGGTGGCGCCGGTGGTGGCCTACAACGCCGAGTGGCCCTCGCCCACCAACGAGGTCGCCACCACGATGCACCACATCGGATTCACGCTGCCGTTCAACATGAGCGAGCAGCCCGCGGCCTCAGTCAATTGCGGCTACACGAAGGCGGGCCTGCCCATCGGGCTGCAGATCGCCGGCGCGCGCTTTGACGATCTGGGCGTGCTGCGCGTGGCGCGCGCGTGGGAACGGATGCGTCCCGCCCAGCGCCCCTGGCCCCAGCCGGCCTCGGCCCACTGACTTTCCTCGGCAACCCACAGGAACATCCCATGCGTTGGCTTCTGGCAATGATCAAGCACGAGACGAACACGTTTTCGCCCGTGCCCACCCCCCTTGAGCGCTTCTTTCGCGGCAGTCCCGAGATCCTGGCCGGCGAGCGCGCCATCAAGGCCTACGAGAACACCGACAGTGGCCTGGGCGGCTACATCGAGGTCGCCCGCCGCGAAGGCGCGGAAATGGTCGTGCCGGTCGCGGCCGAGTCCTGGCCCAGCGGTCCCGCCAGCGCGCAGACGCATGAGCGCCTGTGCACGCTGATCCTGGACGAGGTCAAGCGTGGCGGTTTCGACGCCATCCTGCTGGACCTGCACGGCGCGATGGTCGCCGAGGGCGTTGAGGATGCCGAGGGCGACCTGCTGCGCCGCCTGCGCGAAATCGATCCCAAGACGCCCGTCGCCGTGACGCTGGACATGCACGCCAACATCTACGACGACATCGTGCGCAACGCCACGGTCATCAGCGGCTTTCATACGTATCCGCACGTGGACATCCGCGATGCGGGCGTGCGCGCGGCGAACGTCATCGTTCGCACGCTCAAGGGCGAGATCAAGCCGGTGATGACCTGGGCCAACAAGCCCATGCTGCCGCACATCATGTGCCAGGGCACGCATGCCGCGCCCAACAAGCCGCTGCAGGAGCGGTGCAAGGAACTGGAGGCCGGCGGCGTGCTGGCGGCCTCGGTTTTCGTGGGCTTTCCCCACGCGGACATCCGCGAGGCGGGCCTGAGCGCCGTCGTCTGTACCGACGGCAACCTGACAGAAGCCGAACAGCATCGCGACGAATTGCTGGACCGCGCGTGGCGCGGCCGCGCCGACTGGGTGTTCCATTCCGAGCCGCTGGCGCCCACCATCGCGCGCGCCAAGGCCATCGAACAGGGCCCGGTCGTGCTGCTAGACCACTACGACAACACGGGCTCGGGGGGCACGATGGACACGACGGCGGTGCTGGCCGAGGTCCTGCGCCAGGAACTGGACAACGTCGTCTTCTACGCCATCTGCGATCCGCAGGCCGCGCGCGAAGCCGCCGCTGCGGGCGTGGGCAACACCATCACGCTCAAGCTGGGCGGCAAGCTGCCCATGCCGGCCATCAAGCAGCCCAGTGAACCGCTGGAGGTCACGGGCCGCGTCAAGCTGGTGTTCGACGGCGTCTACCTGAACCGCGGCCCCATGTATCGCGGCGTGCGCAACGACACCGGCCTGACGGTGGTCATCGACACCGGCCGGGTGGAGATCGTGGTGGTGTCCCGCCACCAGGAGCCCTTTGACATCAACTGCCTGCTGTCGGCCGGCATTGATCCGCTGCAAAAGCGGTATGTGGTGCTCAAGAGCCGCATCCACTGGCGCGCGGGGTTTTCGGACATGGCGACCGAGATCATCGAATGCACCGGCGTCGGCGTCACGACGTCCGACTATGCCCAGCTTGAATTCAAACACGTGCGGCGCCCGATCTATCCGCTTGACCCGCTCTGAATCCAGGCACTTTGTCGACAAAAAAGCCGGCGCTCCCGCGCCGGCTTTCATTTTGAAATCTTCGGTAACTGCGCGCGGGTTTGCGGGACACGCGTCTCGGTATACTCCGCCGCGGGCCTGACAGGCCGATGAACACGCGTATCCAGGACGGTTCCGCTAGCGCGGACGCGAGTGGCGCACCAAGCCACCGCTGCCGGATATGACTCGACAATCAACGATATAAGCAGAGCGATGAAAAAGAGCGTAGCGATCACCCTGGGCGTGGTCATAGTGGGAGCGGGAAGCTGGGTCGGCGCCACGTGGTACACCGGCAAGCGCATCGAAGAAGACGCGCAGCGTTACCTGGCGCAAGCCAACGAGAAGCTGGCCAAGGTCACGCCCCTGTTCGGCCTGCGCATCGACCAGCTCAAGTACGAGCGCGGCCTGTTCTCCACGCAAGCGCGCTATGGCGTGTCGTTCATCAAGAACGACAAGGGCCTGGACGACCTGCCCGGCGGCATGATCGAGTTCGATGCGAACGTCGAGCACGGCCCCTTCCCCAAGAGCGCCCTGGCGCGCGGCGCCATTGCGCCCAAGCTGGCGTTCATCCACACCGAGATCGCCAAGACGGACAACATCAAGCCCGTCTTTGAATTGACCAAGGACGTGTCCCCGCTGATGAGCGACGCGATCGTCAGCTACAGCGGCAATGCGGTGACGACCGCCGCGGTCGCCCCCGTTACCGTCACGCACGACGGCAACGCGCTCGACTTCAGCGGCATGCGCATCGAAGGCACCTTCGACCGCGCCACCCAGGCGGTCACCGCGCACGGCGTGATGGACAAGCTGGCCGTCGACGGCACCAAGAGCAGCGACCCGGTGAAGATGACCGTGGCGGGCCTGACCATGGACGTCGACAGCCGCATGGGCAAGTTCGGCATTTCCATGGGCAATTCGGATCTGAAGATCAAGCGCGTGGACGTGCTGCGCCCCACCGACGACATGAAGGTGGCGCTGGACAATTTCAGCTATGGCGTGAAGCTGTCCGAAGACGACAAGTCGATCAACGTGCAGGCCGCCTACCAGACGGGCGACCTTACCGTGAACGACGTCGTGCTGGGCAACGGCCAGGCCGTGGTCAAGCTTGCCAGCCTGGACGGCCAGGCCGTCAAGCAACTGTCGGACACCTACAACCAGCTCATGCGCCAGTACATGTTGGGCGCCAGCGACGAAGGCCTGAAGGACGAGCAGTTCGACGTCCTGCTGGACAACGCCGGCAAGCTGCTGGCGGGCAACCCGTCGTTCAGCATCGATCCGCTGAGCTGGAAAACGGCCAAGGGCGAAAGCAAGCTGACTTTCAGGCTTGACCTGGCCAACCCGGCCAACGCCAAGGACCTGACCCCGCAGGAAATCGCGGTGCAGGCGATCAAGAAGATCGACGCCTCGCTGGTGATCTCCAAGCCGATGGTGCAGGACCTGATGGTGCAGTACGCCATGAAGAAGGAAGGCCTGACCGCCGAGAAGGCCGCGGCCGACGCCGACGAGAGCATCCGCCAGATGGCCGGCATGGCCGAAATGATGAACGTCGGCAAGAACGACGGCGACAACATCGTCGGCAAGTTCACGTTCGCCGATGGCATGGGCGACCTGAACGGCCAGAAGATTCCCGCCGAGGAACTGTTCAGCGGCCTGCTGGGCGCCACCGGCATGAACAGCATGGACGATGACGAAGAGCTGTCGGGCATCGGCATGGATTCCGACGAGGAATCCACCGCTGCCGCGCCGGTGCCGGGCGTCATGCAGGACTTCAACCTGGAAGACGTCGCCAACATGCTGGACGACATGGGCTACACCGTCACCCGCACCGATGGCACCGACGGCCCCGTGCTGGTCCTGAACCCGGGCACCACCGGCGC